>NZ_JAKKSH010000003.1:0-210031 GCF_025653395.1 Shewanella sp. SW24 | reverse complement strand
TTGATGGTTCAATGCCTGTTGTGGCTAGTTGGTTTACACGCACAGCAACAGGGCTGGGATAAGCATTTTCAGGCCAATACCATTGGGCATCGAACGGTACTCTCAACGATTCGCTTGGGATTGGAGGTACTCAGGCGGCCTGATTATCAAATCACGGAGAAAGAATTGCTGGCGGCCTGGGTATTATTCGCCAATCAGTTGCTCAAATATGGCTATGCTATGGCTGATTTATGAGGGGATCCTTCAGGGTAAAGCAGCTTTGACTGGCTTACCTCCATATTATTGATTATTTAGAGATATATTTAACCACAATATCTTACTCGCCGACTATTCTGTTAATGACGATTAAAAAAACCTGTTTCAATAATCTTATCCGCAAAAACTTTATGCACGGCAGTCGTTGGATGAGTGATCCCCCAAAACAGATACTTATCAGAGCCATAGTAGGCACAATCTTTTGTTAAGCTGTGTGACAACAAATAATCCTTACTACTATCTCTATTGATATCTAAGCAAGCATCTGTGACATTAACAAAACCATACTCTTTAGGATTTTGAATAATTTTATCAAAGATAGAATGAGCATCAAACAACACAAGATCTATACCTTTTGCTTGATACAACAGAGCCTGCTGTTTAATAAAGCCATTGAACTCTTCAATTTTTGATTTTATTTTCACAATGTTTTCTTGAGTAGAATACTTGAACTGTGGTGCGCGCGTAGCATCGGGCAATGTGAATAAAATAATATGCTGAGCCCCGCCTTCATCAACTAAACGTTTTAACCCATCACTTAAGTTCTGACTCACATCTTTAACCTCACGATCATAATTCATAAAATCATTAAGGCCAATTTCAAGTGTAAATAACGTATTTGCAGGCTGGTAATTTTCAGCCTTTTTTAAATAATGAAAATAGGATTGTATTTGATGACCTAAACCGGGAATAATCTTATATTCATCAATACCTGCGGCCCCGCCAACAGACCAATTATACAGAGGAATATTCTGCGATTTAGCTAAATATTCCGGCCATACAAATCCATTAGAAAAATGACCTAAAAACCAAGAGTTAGGATTTGGAAATCGCCACTCAGAACCATTAAATAGATTTCCCGTATCAGACAAACTATCACCAAATGCAATAATTTTGTTAATTTTATTCCCTTGTTCAGCCTTATCTTGCGTCCAGATAGTCTGATTAAATGACAATTTTTCATTAGCAGCAAAGAAGGTAATGTCTGCGACTTCGTTGTTTGAAACGCCTAATGTATCGACACACCGTTGCATGATTTCATCTTGTGACGTCTCTGTATAAAACATATTTTTACCCGAAAGCTTATGCCTCCAAGCGCCTTGAATAGAATAATATTCATCACTGTCCTTTTGCTTTGCCCACCTATGTTCAGTTGCAGGATTATTATGCGTTTGATCTAATCTATACCAACAACGAATATAAGTATGACTGTGACCAGCTTCCAAATGGTTATCTGGACCATCTGTCTCATCTATATCATCTATCTCATCGATATCCGCAGATCTAAGCGTTTCCAATATGCTAGTTTGGCTCTCCATATCATCCCTAAACGTTTCATTAGCAGCCCAAGCAGCTGAAAAAGGTAGGGTTAATGAAAAAAATAATAAAGCCTTATTCATACATTTCCTTAACAAAAATAAAATCAACACATATAAATTGGCCATAAAATTAAAATTGAGAAACCTAGTAATTCAATAGACTAATAAGTTTTGTCACAGCCAATATCAGAATAAATATTAAGTATGGGAGAATAATGATTAAAAACTCAAAAAAATATTATAATTAGTATGTTGACACCTGAAACTGGTCCGATGAGGTGATATAAAATATCCTTACTACGGGCAGTTATTTACATGAAGTGCTTAATCTTGTTTAACACTTGTGTAGATCTGCAAGTTTAGTAAGGAAAAATATCAGAATCTAAAAACGCGACGCGACAAACGATGCCTATCAGATCTTTTCCCCAGAGTAACTTGTATACAAGTTGTTATTTAAAATACGTTTTTGTGATAAAGCGCATTGATTAAACCGTATAGAGCGGGTTAAAGTGTGACCACAAAGTAAAAAGTGTGACCACTCAGGAAAATGCAGGGCAAACTCGAACTCAATCATCGAGCACGCCATTTAAGGAAGAAGAAGCAAATCAGCAATGTGCGCCCAAACTCTTAGCAGTCAACTCTGCCACCACTTTCCAAAATGATAAGTAAATTTTATTAGCGGTTTTATCATCGGGTTAGCTATTGACTCGCATTACTTCAGGGACGTAAATGACCGATTTCAGTAACAGTATGTTATCCCTAGCGATAATACTCTCCAGCATGTTTGCCATTGTGGGTGTCATGTATGGTTTGCTGAAATATCGCGATGCAACCGTAAAACTACCCGTCGATCGTGAGCAACTCACCCGTATTCCCGCTTATGGTCTTCAGCAACAAATACAAGATCTGCAGATGGACTTAATCGGCAGCATGCTGATGGGCGCGATGATAGTATCCCTGCCGTTTGCCGTCAGTAGCCTTAAAGCCCACATCACAGTCGGTCAATTCCCGTGGATATCTGTCACAACGGGTTTAATGGGATTAGCTTATTGCGGCTTTAAAACATGGAAAAACTTTTCAAAGCTCACCAAATTACGCCTAGGTCATACAGCCGAAATAGCCACAGCCAATGAACTCATAGGCTTACAAGCACTCGGTTATCAAGTATTTCACGATGTCCAAGCCGACGGCTTTAATATCGACCACCTCGTAATCGGCAAAAATGGCGTATTCGCCATTGAAACCAAAGGCCGCCATAAACGGAACAAAGACCTACTCCAAACCAATGGAACTGGCCCAGGCTCTGGTAAAAAAGGCTATCAAGTATTTTATAAAGACGGGCGATTAAACTTCCCCTCATGGACTGAAACCAAGCCCATAGAACAAGCAGAACGCCAAAGTAAGTGGGTCAGCCAATGGTTAACCAAGGCAACAGGAACACCAGTATCCTCAACCCCAGTCCTAGTATTCCCCGGCTGGTATGTCACCTGTCAATCAAAACCACCGTTCCCGATCCTCAACCACAAACAATTAGTCGGCACTATCCCAACCCTGCGAACCCAAGATCTTACCCAGCAACAAGTAGACACCATCATCTACCAAGTCGCCCAAAGATGCCTAAGTAAAAGCGAGGTGGGGAAATGATGGTACGAAAATACACTCTCTGACCACTTATGATGGATTTATATGCAATTAAGTATTCGTGATTTTGATTTTCTAAATAGTTTCGATCACCTAGGAGAATACTATCTAGACGTCCACAAAAAAAATAAAATAAATCTCTTTTCATTGAAAATTAGTGCCAATGAATTCGACTATAAATTTTTACAAGAAAACTTACTCGACCCCTTAATTGACTTCTCACTTTCAAGAGCAGTTAAAGCTGAATTCAAAGATAAACCAGGAACGCTTAGTAAAAAAGCTAGAGAAAAGTTCATTGACTATATTAGAAACAAAGGTGAATTAGGCGAATTAATTCTTTATAGCTTTTTAGAAACTCACTTAAAAGCACCTAAAATTTTATCAAAACTTGAATTAAAAACCTCGACAAGCCACTACGTAAATGGTGCTGATGGAGTTCATTTTATTAAACTAGAAAATGGTAATTATCAATTAATCTTTGGAGAATCAAAAACAGAAATAGGTATTACAAAAGGGATTACTGACGCTTTTAAGTCCATCTATGAGTTCAAAAATGAAATCAATAATAATGGTCAAAAAAAAAGTGGCCTGCCTTATGAAAAATCACTAATCAGTGATCATCTTGGCAATGAAACATTCTCTGAAGATGAAAAGAGGTTAATTAAGTCAATCATTTATCCCTCTAGAGACAGTGATTTCGATGTAGATGATGCATTTGGAATATTTATTGGTTATGAAATAACAGTTAGTGATGCAGACAAGAAACTATCAAATTCAGACTTTAGAGAAAAAATAAAAAATGATATAAAAAATGAAGTTAAAAATAAATTTGATCACATTACTAAAAAGATTGAAGAACATCAACTTTATGGACACAACTTTTATATATACATTCTGCCAATTACTGAATTAAATGACACCAGAATGAAAATTCAAAAAGGAATTACAGAATGAGTATTTTTGAATCATTAGCTGAAGAATGTCTTCAAGATGAATATTTCATATACTTGCTACATAAAGCTGAGTTGATAAATGCTAAAAGATTTTATTTTATAACAGAAGAAGGTTTTAATGAAAAGGAATATATAGATCTCCTTCGATTTTCAGACATTCTATCTAGATCTAAAAGTCCAGAGGCTATAAATAAGGCATATAAAGTAATAAGTTTATTAGCTGACACTTACAAAGAAGAAAAATTATTTACAATTTTCGCAAAGTCAATATTATTAAAAATAGGAAACTTCCCAGCAATAAAATATCTTGAGGAAAATTATAATGTTGACTGCAAATTACCTATCGAGCAATTGATATCCAAGATGGTTAAGGAAGATATTCAAAAAATACCTAATAGTGAATTAATATTCACCGACTCTCAATATGAAATTTTTGAAAGATTGAAAAATAGTAACCACTTTAGTTTTTCTGGACCAACATCTTTAGGCAAATCATTTATCATAAACGCATTTATCCGCCACCTTATATCAGAACACAAAGGTACAGACAATCTAGTTATATTAGTTCCAACTAGAGCATTAATAGGTCAGATAGTTAGTCAACTAAAAAACAACTTTTCAGATGTAGATAATTACAAGATACTAGCTTACCCCAAAGTTCCACTTTCTTACAAAGTCGAAAACTTTAAATTTATCTTTGTTTTTACACCGGAAAGACTATTAGCTTACTTATCAAATAAGGATAATCCAAAAATAGATTACCTCTTCATAGATGAGGCTCATAAAGTAATATCTAAAAAAGACTCTAGAAGCCCATTATATTATCATGCAATACTGCAAGCAGAGAAAAAGAGTGTGAAACTTTTTTTTGCATCCCCAAACATTCCAAATCCAGAGTTATTTCTTAGTATTTTTGACAAGAGCACTGATGAAAATTTAAACATAAAGAACTCACCTGTATCTCAAAATAGATATTACATGGACTTTTTGGATAAAAAGTGTATATATTTTTCTGAGTATAGAGGTGATATTAATATTCCAATAAATTTTGAAAACAAGAACTTTTTTGATTTTCTAGTTAGTTTATCTCGTGGAGATAAGAGCATTGTATATTGCAACACGAAGAAAGATACCATTGAACATGCACTAGACTTTGCTAAAAACTTACCTGAACGGAACAACAAAAAGATTAATGAATTAATTACAGTCATAAGAGAAAATTTACATAAAGATTATTATTTAATAGATTGCTTAAAAAAAGGTGTTGGATTCCACTTTGGAAACCTACCCCATGAAATAAGAGAGAAAGTTGAAGATCTTTTTTCAAGAAAAGATGGGATAGACTATCTATTTTGTACTTCTACTTTACTTGAAGGTGTCAATTTACCTGCTAAAAACATATTCATTTTAAGTAATGCTATAGGTCTATCTAAGTTTACAGATGTAGATTTCTGGAATCTAGCTGGACGAGCCGGTAGAATGACTAAAGAATTATCTGGAAATATAATTTGCGCCAGAATAGAACATAAAGAAAATCGATGGATAAATCCTGACAAAGATTTAGATGTTGCACGAAATAAAATTGTAAACCCGATTGATTCTATTCTAATCAGTGGAAAAGGAAATTTTTATAAAAATATCGAAAACTCTATAAAGGATCAGCCATTCACTAGAAAAAATGCATCGAATGATGACAAGAACATCTGGAACCATTACGCAAATATTGCACAAATCCATGAGATGCTAGGTTATGAGTCGACGCTTAGGTCAAACTTTATCGATAAAATTCCTTCTGCAAAGAAAATTTTAAGTAATGTAGCAACAGAAAATATAGTTCCTTATAAAATTTTATCATTTTCGCCTATGATAAAAATTAAATACCAAAATAACATTCTATCAATGCCTGATGATAGTAATTTAATATCTCTTACTGATGAAATCAATTACAACTCCTGTCTAGATATACTGAATTTACTTTATAAATTGTATGGTTGGGAGCATGAGGAATCCACAGGAAAAAATCCTATGTGTAGAACACAAGAAGTATTAAAGTACTACGCTGTTATTTTATCAAGCTGGATGAACTCGACTCCACTTAACTTGATGATAAAGAATGCTCTAGATCATTATGAAAAAAAAGGTGAAATTTGGGATAACAATTTAAGAACGAACATTTTATTTAGTCGCACAAACAAGCAACATACAAACATTGTAATAAATGAATTAATATCCGATATAGATAATGTACTCAGATTTAAACTAAAGAACTATTTTGATAACTATTATCTTCTACTAAAAGAAAGGCAAGGTGGTAACACAATAGGAGTAAATTGGGCTGATTTTCTTGAATATGGAACCAATAATTATAAGGTCATTGAGTTACAAAACATAGGTTTCTCAAGAACTTTAGCTTTGACTCTATTGGAACGCTGTTATGAACACCTTAAATTTGAAGGAGATGAGCTGGTATCACTTCATACTGAAAAAATATCTTTATCACTTCAAGATACACCATCTGAAAATAAAGAATTTAGAGAAGTAATGTCATTGGATAGGTAATAATAACGAGTCAGTAAGCTAATTTACTAATATCAAGACAGGCATAACTATTCATTCAATGGTTACACCAAACACAGCATTGTTGCACCAGTGACCTTCTAAAACAGGATGTTTTAGTAGAGCCTACAAGGATGTATCCACGGCGAGTCACTGGTGTAACAGTGCGAGAGCCTGCGGCAGGCAATTGGGAAATATCGTAGCTAGAAGCCATGATAAAGCTATTTCGCAGCACTTAACTCAGCAGAAATAAAATTCAAATCATTAAAGGTGGACGGCACAATTTAGCCCTTCTAAAGTAGAAAGTTGTGATTGGGGTGATAAGATACTGGGTGATGCTCTTTCTATTCTAAGAGGTAAAATATTGTGAAAATGAGATATCAAGAAGGTGATATTTTTATTATTCCTACAGAGGGTAAATTTGCCATCTGCCAAATTGTTTTTGCCCCAAAAGGGAAGTTTAAGCAAGTCATAGGTTTCTGCGTCCTATTTGTACAGGATAATAAAGTTTTTAAAAGTGATGACGTACTTCGCCCTCTTCCTATCATGGATATGGGGAAAGAGATGAAAGTTATATTTACTGGGAATCAAAATGTAAAAAATGGTTCTTGGGAGATAATTGGACATGCAGACCTGACCGAAGATAAAGACGAATTAAGGATCTTTAATTATGCAGGAGGGCTATATAAGGGAGAGAAAGAAATTAAACGAATCCCTGTCTCTGAGTATATTAACTATACCTCAATGGAGGTGTATGGTTTCGAGCTTGTTAATAGCTTATTGGCAAGCCTGTAACACCTCCGTTTTATCAGCCAGCGTCTTGTATTTGGGATATATCAGAACTGTACTAAACCGTTACACCAGAATAGGCATTGTTGCACCAGTGACCTTTTAAAACATAGGTCTTTTAGTTGAGCCTACAGGGGCTATTTTATTTAAGCATAAGCACGGCGAGTCACAGGTGTAGCTCATACAAGAGCGTCAAGAGCATGCAGAATCCTGCGGCAGGCAACAAAAAAAGCGACCTTTCGGTCGCTTTTTGATGCTTCAAATTCGCTGAAGCCGAAGAATGATAATGGCGTTACTGCCGACGATAAGGCAAGGAAGCCGATGCTTTTCGCCACGGAGTTGACTGGTGTCAATGAGTAGCGAAAAGTGTTGGCTGACGCCGAATTATCTAGGCCAAGTAGCCATTATTAATTATTCGTAGTCTGATAATGGTGCACAACTACACATCAAATTCCGGTCGCCGTAAACATCGTCAATACGATTCACGGTTGGCCAGAACTTGTTAGTGCGTACTGCTGCACTTGGAAACACGGCCACTTCGCGGCTGTATGGACGCGTATCAAAATCTGGGTCCATGATATCGGCCATAGTGTGCGGTGCGTTGTGCAGCGGGTTGTTGTCCGCTGGCCATTCACCCGATTCTACTTTGGCGATTTCGGCACGGATTGACACCATAGCGTCGATGAAACGATCGAGTTCCACCTTAGACTCAGATTCCGTAGGCTCAATCATCAGGGTTCCCGCAACGGGGAAGCTCATGGTTGGTGCGTGGAAACCGTAGTCATTCAAACGCTTAGCGATATCCATTTCGGTCACGCCTGAAGCTTCTTTCAGTGGACGTAGGTCGATAATACATTCGTGCGCGACGCGATCATTACGGCCACGGAACAATACTGGGTAGTGTTCAGACAGCTTCTTCATCACGTAGTTAGCGTTTAACAGCGCAGTTTGGGTCGACTTTTTCAGACCCTTTGAACCAAGCAGCTTAATGTACATCCAGCTGATCGGCAGAATGCCAGCACTACCATAAGGTGCGGCTGAGACGGCGCCGTTGTTGTCGCTCACGCGGCCCGGTTTCACCACAACGTGGCCCGCAACAAATGGGGCTAAGTGTGCTTTCACGCCGATTGGGCCCATACCTGGACCACCGCCGCCGTGTGGAATCGCGAAGGTTTTGTGCAGGTTTAGGTGTGATACGTCGGCACCGATAAAGCCAGGAGACGTTAAGCCGACCTGAGCGTTCATGTTGGCGCCATCTAAGTACACTTGACCACCGTGCTGATGCACTATGTTGCAGATTTCGCGGATAGATTCTTCATACACACCGTGGGTCGATGGGTAAGTGATCATGATGCAAGACAGGTTTTCAGCCACTTCGGCAGCTTTAGTCTTCAGATCTTCTAAATCGACGTTACCTTGCTTATCACACGCCGTCACCACCACTTGCATACCGGCTAATTGTGCCGATGCAGGGTTAGTACCGTGGGCAGATTGCGGGATCAAACAGATGTTTCTGTGCGCATCGCCACGTGACTCATGGTATTTCTTGATAGCTAACAAGCCAGCGTATTCACCTTGAGCGCCAGAGTTAGGTTGGATGCACACAGCGTCGTAGCCTGTAATGTTCACTAACCAAGTCGACAACTCTTCAATCAACTGAGTAAAGCCTTTAGCTTGATCCAGTGGGCTGAATGGGTGCATGTTGGCAAATTCTGGCCAGCTCACAGGGAGCATTTCAACCGCTGCGTTTAACTTCATGGTGCATGAGCCCAGTGAAATCATCGAGTAGTTAAGAGCTAAATCTTTGCTTTCGAGACGTTTGATATAACGCATCATCTCGGTTTCGCTTTGATAGCGATTGAAGGTTGGGTGGCTTAAAATCGCATCTTGGCGCACAAGTGCCGCCGGAATCGATTGGCTACCTTGGCTCACGATTTGCGCGTCTAACGCGGCAACATCTAAACCATGGCCAGCACCTAAGATCACATCGAACAGGGCTTCGATATCTGTGCGTAATGTGGTTTCGTCTAAGCTCACGCCCACAATACCATCGGCATCGAAACGTAGATTCATTTCAGCAGCCAGTGCGCGTGCATTGACGGCAGCAACATCTAAGCCTTTGATGCTAACAGTATCAAACCAAGTGCTGTTGACTAAGTTCACGCCCTTCGCTTTTAAGCCTGCCGCTAAAATGTCGGCGAAACGGTGAATGCGTGATGCGATAGTTTTCAGGCCATCTGGGCCGTGGAATACGGCGTAGAAAGACGCCATATTCGCCAACAGAATTTGTGCAGTACAAATGTTTGAGTTGGCTTTTTCGCGGCGGATATGTTGCTCACGAGTTTGCATTGCCATACGCAGTGCGCGGTTACCACGGGCGTCTTTTGACACACCAATGATACGGCCAGGCATAGAACGTTTGTGCTCGTCACGGGCAACGAAGAAGGCCGCGTGTGGACCACCAAAGCCCATTGGCACGCCAAAACGCTGTGCACTACCAAATACCACATCGGCACCCATAGCGCCCGGTGATTTCAGTAATACCAAAGACATAATGTCGGCGGCGACAGTCACAACCACATTCTTCGCACGCAGAGTTGCGAATAATTCAGTGAAGTCAGTGATTTGACCGAAACGGTTAGTATATTGGAACAAAGCACCAAACAGCTCATGGTTAACGGCCTCAGATGCAGGGCCAACCACCACTTCAAAACCAAAACACTCAGCGCGGGTTTTCACTACGTCTAAGGTTTGCGGGAACACATCATCAGCAACGAAGAAAATATTGGCTTTTTTCGCTTTAGAAACGCGCTTTGCCAGCGCCATTGCTTCGGCAGCAGCAGTTGCTTCATCTAATAAAGAAGCAGAAGCCAAATCTAAACCCGTTAAGTCCATCGACACTTGTTGGAAGTTTAGAATGGCTTCTAAACGGCCTTGGGCGATTTCTGGCTGATATGGCGTGTAAGCCGTGTACCAACCTGGGTTTTCAAATACGTTACGCAGGATCACGTTTGGCACTTGAGTGCCGTAGTAACCCATGCCGATATAGCTCTTAAATACTTGGTTTTGTTTCGCTAAACCACGAATGTAAGCAATGCCTTCGGCTTCGCCGCAGGAATCACCAATGCTCAGATCTTGGCTTAAACGGATCGACTCAGGCACAATTTGCGCGGTCAGATCGTCCAGAGACTCAGCACCAACATAGTTCAGCATGGCTTGCTGTTGGCTGCTATCTGGGCCGATATGACGACGTAGGAATAAATCGTGCTGTTCTAACTGAGTGAGGGTTTGCTTGGTCATGATAAACCTTGTTCCAGATTTGCCGAAATTCAGAACTGTAGGGTACTGATTAACGGACTGTTGTTATGTCAATCTTGCGCTAAAACAAACGAAGCCCCTTAGGGCTTCGTTAGCGTCGACGATTATTCTTCGTCGATGACAGCTTGGTAGCCTTCAGCATCCAGCAGAGCGTCGACTTCTGATTCGTCAGAAGGCATTACGCGGAAGAACCAGCCTTCGCCGTAAGCACTGCTGTTAACGAGTTCTGGCGAATCTTCCAGCGCTTCGTTCACGGCAATCACTTCGCCAGAAATAGGGGCATAAATGTCAGACGCCGCTTTTACTGATTCAGCTACAGCACAGTCTTCACCCGCAGTCACAGTGTCGCCAACTTCTGGGAGTTCAACGAAAACCATGTCACCTAACAGCTCTTGGGCGTGCTCAGTGATACCTACTGTGTAGCTACCGTCTTCTTCCTTGCGGATCCATTCGTGTGAAGAGGCGTATTTCAGTTCTGTCGGAATATTGCTCATTGTTCTTGTTCCTTGTTCCGTTTTTTTAAAATGCTTGTTTACCGTTGCGCACAAAGTTTGGCGCCACTACTCTAACAGCCACACGTTTTTTACGCATTTCGACTTCCGCAGTATCCCCAATCGAACTAGGAACACGTGCCATCGCAATAGAATAGCCCAATGTTGGCGAGAAAGTCCCGCTGGTGATCACGCCTTGTTGCTCTACACCGGCTGCGTCAGTGAAAAATACTGGCATATCATGGCGTAACACGCCCTTTTCTTCCATCACTAGACCAACAAGTTTGCTGGTTCCGGCATCGCGAAGTGTTTCGAGGGCTTTACGGCCGATGAAGTCACGGTCGCTTGGTTCCCATGCAATAGTCCAGCCCATGTTGGCGGCCAATGGGTTGATGGTTTCGTCCATGTCTAAGCCGTAAAGATTCATACCAGCTTCGAGACGCAGCGTGTCACGGGCACCGAGACCACAAGGTTTAACCCCTTGATCTAACAATGCTTGCCACAAGGCTTGGGCTTCATCTTCTGGGACGATAATTTCGTAGCCCGCTTCGCCTGTGTAACCCGTAGTCGCAATAAACAGTGAGCCAGCTTGCTTACCGAAGAAAGGTTTCATGCCTTCGATGGCGGCGTTTTGCTCAGCACTGAACACGGCAGCGGCTTTCGCTTTTGCGTTAGGACCTTGAACGGCAATCATCGCCAGCTCAGGACGCTCAGTCACAGTGACATCAAAACCTTGGGATTGCTTGGCGATCCAAGCGAGATCTTTTTCGCGGGTCGCTGAGTTCACTACCACGCGGTAGTTAGTGTCAGTGAGGTAATAAGTGATGAGGTCGTCGATGATACCAGCATTGTCATCTAACATGCCGCTGTATAAGGCTTTACCTGGCACTTTAAGTCTAGCCACATCGTTCGCCAGCAACTTACGTAGAAATGCACCAGCGTCGCTACCTATCACATCAACCACAGTCATGTGGGATACGTCGAACATACCCGCGTCTTGACGCACAGCGTTGTGTTCTTCGATTTGTGAACCATAGTTGAGGGGCATATCCCAACCGTGGAAGTCGACCATCTTAGCGTTTGATTCTAAGTGCTTGTTAAACAGAATAGTTTTGTTAGCCATTGTTATCCCTTTTTGCGGCCTTTTTCAGGTCTCTGCCTAGTGTAGGGTGTAGATACTAGGGTCTAAAATGCGGCGAAATTATACCTTGCGTCACAAATTTGTATACAGGAGATTTTTCTAATCCGAAGCCATTGTCATTAGATTTTCTCATCTTCAACATGTAATTTTTTTACATGCGAAGGCCAGATTTGCGCAGCTTGCAGTCAAATTGCTGATATTGTCGGCAATTCTGATCACATTAGCGCAACCTAGGCTAACGGCACAACTTAGGCAGTGCCGACTTATTGCCCATGGCCTGTTGTATGAACACTGTTTTCAGCCCAGCGACATTATCAACCAGATTTAAGCCCAGATCGCGAATCGCCTTTTTGACTGGGTTTGAACCTTCGAATAGGCGTTTAAAGCCCTCCATCGCCGCGATCATCTCCATTGCATCGGCTTTGCGCCAACGTTCAAGTGCACGCAGCTGCGCATAATCGCCGATATCTTTACCCGCTTGCTGTAATTCGCTGATGACTTCGATGATGCTGGCCGCATCTAAAAAGCCGAGGTTCACCCCTTGGCCAGCCAGCGGATGAATAGTATGGGCAGCGTCGCCTGCCAACACTAAACGGTGGCGGGCAAAATGGCGGGCGTAGCGCATCCGTAATGGAAAGGCTTGGCGCTCGCTTTCCAGCTTGCAAATCCCTAAACGACCGTCGAAAGCAGCGGTTAAGTTGCGCTCGAATTGCACTTTATCCATTGCCAATAATTCAGTGGCGCGCTCGGGCGGCACCGACCAGACGATAGAGCAGAGATTGTCTTCATACAGAGGTAAAAATGCTAGCGGGCCGTCCTGCAAAAACACTTGGCGGGCGGTGGCAAGGTGTGGCATTTCGGTACGAATAGTTGCGACGATTGCGTGGTGGCCGTAATCCCAAAAGGTCAGCGGGATCTTGCATTGCTCGCGCACCCAAGAGTTGGCGCCATCAGCGGCTATCACAAGTGCAGCACTGACACTTTCTATTTCAGAATCGGCGCCATTGGCAAGGGTCAACCAAGCTTCACGCTCACCAAAAGCAATGCGCTCTATGCGTTGGTTTTGAATATGGGTGATATTGTCAAACTCACTGACACGTTTGGCGAGGGCAAAGCTAATGGCATCGTTTTCGATAATCGCGCCGAGACTTGTTTCGCTGATGCTGTTGGCATCAAAGGCAATTTTACCGAAACCGTCTTTATCCCACACCGCCATTTTTTGATAAGGCGTAGCGCGGGAAGTGTCTAAATAACTCCATGCCCCTAAGTTTTCTAACAAGCGCTGGCTCGCCTTATTGATGGCGCTCACCCGTAAACGCGGCTCGCCGCTCACGACCTCTGTGTGGCCCGCATCGATAACGACGACATTCAGATCGGCCTGCGCCAATCCAATCGCGGTGGCGAGTCCCACCATGCCGCCACCCACAATGGCAATGTCATAGGCTTGTGAACTTAACATGGGTACATCCTTTTCGCGTTGCGATACCAGTAAATTGCGGAGTTATTTCCAGCCCATTGCCTTTTGAGCGACGGGGGTTTTCAGTGGCGGAAACCAAGACAAAAGCCGTAATCCTAAGTTACGCCCCAGCGCCATCGGCCAATATTGGTTTGAAAAGCCACGGACTAAAAATTCGATATTTCGGATAGTGCTGTTTCTGTCGTGCTCGCGGGCATTAAGGTACGCATGGGTCACAGCGGCGGAGCCAATATCTTCGCCCTGAGCTAGCGCCGTTTGGATTACCTCGAGCAAACTCACCACATCCCGCAGTCCTAAGTTAAACCCTTGCCCCGCAATCGGATGCAGTGTCTGCGCCGCATTGCCGATAAACACACATCTGTGATGAATTGGCCTTGGCATATAGGACAAATTAAGCGGATACGCATGGCGCGCGCTGACATCGATAAACGTGCCCGCACGATAACCAAAGGCCTGTTGAAGCGCCGCTAAAAACTCGGCCTTAGGCGCGTCTTGCATCTGTTTAGCCCGAGCATCATCGAGCGCCCACACGAGAGATAAGCGAGGTTGACCTTGAATATCGGCCATAGGCAATAACGCTAAGGGACCTGTTTGGGTAAAGCGCTCATAGGCCCAATGTTTGTGAGGCCTATTGGTTGGCAAATCGGCGGTTTGAATATTGGCAATAATGGCCGTTTGTTCGAAGGCCACTTGAGTCACGGGCAAATTAAAACTGCTGCGCACTTTGGATTGCAAACCATCGGCTGCAACCACAAGTTTGGCTTGAATTCGCTCGCCCGTATCGAGCACTAAGGTGTGACCTTCAACGGCGGGTTCTACTTGGGCAAGCTTGGCGGGGCAATAGAGTTTGACATTACTCTTATTCAACTCGTTAAACAGCACTTGGCCAACCCGTTCAAGTTCAACCACTTGGCCTAGGGCATCTAAATGAAACTGCGCCGCATTGAGTTCTGTCATGCCAAAGTGGCCGCGATCCGACACATGGATATTTTCAATCGCCGTGCCCAAATGGGCGAGCTTTTGCCATAAACCTAAACGGGATAATTCGAAAATAGAACCGTGGGCGATAGCAATAGAGCGAGCATCGAATCCGGGATGTTGCTTATCGGGAAGGTGCGCTTCGATTAAGGCAATAGAAAGTGGCCGAGCTGCGGATAAAGAAAGACGCGCGAGAGCTAACGCTAGGGTCGCCCCCGCCATCGCACCGCCTACAATCGCGATGTCGACGTGTTGAACTGAAGTATCCATGTGATTTGTGGCCGTCATGGGGATCTCATTCAAGCTTTGGCATAACACTAAGGCATGTAAACATAAAAGATGTAAACATCAATGCTATGCACTCAAAAATACCAGTGCTATGGACTCAAAGGCAGGTTTGCCCACCTTTGACATCTAATGAAGCCACTACTGTGTTAACTTATTGAACATTAAACAACTGCGGTAAATTAATGCACCACCGCAGTATCGTCAGCCTCGCCATGGGGAAGCTCAGGACCAAATTCCGAGTAACACATGATGGCTGCAATACGGACAAACTCGAGTAATTCAGTGTAAGCGGCTTCGGACTCTTCATCGTCGGCAACATCAAATTCCACTTGGGCAATTTCCGCCAAGTCTTTGATCACTTCACGTACTTCTGCCGAGGCTTGATTCAGTTTCGGCTGAATAATCGCCATGCCAGTCAAAAAACTCTGGGTCCACAGAGACAAGGCTTCAACACGTTGGCTGAGCGGCTCTTCTTCTTCAGGCAACAGCGGCATGAAACCAAATTCAAAATCCACTAAACGCGTCACTGAATCGTTAAACAAATCACACACTAATTGGTGCAACTGCGCTGGCAAAGGTTGACCATCGTTCATCAGGTCGAATAAAGGCTTGATCCAAGTGTCGCCAGTTTGCTCTACACCACCGCAGATTAAACCGACTAAAGCACCGTGAACTTCTACCGGATGCTGGCCGATTTCAGCCGCATCTAAGGCGAGTTTTAAGCTGTCGATACGTAACGAAGGAGGGGTTGCCATATCAGATCCCAATAAGATTTTTCCAGCAGCAATGCTAGCAGAGATAAAGACTTGAACCAATACTGAATCCCAATAATGGCGAAATCGGCCACGCCCTGATAAAAAACTATCCAACTGCTCACACAAACAGCAAACAAAACCGTCAAAGACCAATCCATTTGCGGCTTACCTTGCACTTTTAAGATCAGCCCTATATAGTCCGCCCTAAGAGGCTAACGAAAGGATCACCCGCGACATGAGTAACAGTGCTGTTGAAATTACCCTACTTGGGCGCACCTACTCTATCGCTTGCCCGAAAGGTCAAGAGGATGCCTTACGTACGGTAGCGTTGGGAGTTGAACAACAACTCACAGCGTTAAAAACCCGAACCAATAGCCTAAGCCGTGAAGAAATTGCGATCATGGCGGCGCTGAATATTGGACACGAGTTGTTCCAAGAAAAGCAAAAAAATAAGCACTACATGCAACAGATGGACGACAGGATCAGCTTGCTGCAGTCGACCCTCGAAAGTGCCTTAGTTGAGCGTTCAACTAAATAGATTTAAACTGTGCACCTTAGTGATTTAACACTCATTGAGTTAAACCAACTGACGCACAGTGAATGGCTAAACTGGATTATCAACATAAACCAATGCTTTAGCGATTCAATACCGTTTTGCTCCCTGGGATGCATGCCAACTGGTAATGTCCCTGTGCCGATAATTTTTATCTCAGGGTGAATGCTTTACTGACATTGTGCATGCTCGGCTTGTACCGAGAAGCCTTAGGAGGTAATCATTTACCCGCCTTGAACCTACGGTTCAAGGGCTACACCGGTAGCGGCATTCTGGGGAGCATCTTAATTCTATGTCTACATCTTCCAAACTTTCTCATTTGAATGCCAAAAGCGACACGGCGCAACTTGCCGTAGAAGTCGCGGATGCCGTAGATGTCACAAACTATGCGGCAAATATCGCACTCCATACAAAAGAAAGCCGCAATCTGTTACGCAAAGCCATTCGCACCGCCCGTAAATATCTCTCCGAAATAGAACAAACCCAAGCAAGTTTAAACGCCTGCCAGCGAATGCTCGATGCATTGCAGGCCAACAAAGCGCAACATGTAGCGTTATATCTCACCCATGATGGCGAACTCGCCACGCCACCGCTGATCGCTGCGCTGTGGCAAATGGGCATAAACACCTATCTGCCTAGGTTACATCCCTTCAATGCCGGACAATTATTATTCCTGCATTACACCGCAGACACGCCGATGCAGGCGAATCAATTCGGCATCTTAGAACCTAAGTTAGATGTGCGCGCCATTATCCCAGTAACTGAGCTAGATGTGGTTATCACGCCCTTAGTGGCTTTTGATTTAATGGGGAATCGTATGGGCATGGGCGGCGGCTATTACGATAGGACACTGGCGAACTGGCAGCTCAAAGGTAAACCTTTGCCTATGGGTTACGCCCACGACTGTCAGCAAGTGACGAGTTTACCTTGCGAACATTGGGATGTGCCTTTACCGTTCATCATCACCCCAAGTCGGGTACTGACGTTTTGAAAAAGAAGGATCTAGAAGCTAGATTCTACAGCCATGCAGTGGCGTTCTAGAGCCTTCTCTACCTTAAATGCCGGCCACCATCGACATTATGGCAACGACCAGTGACGTAGCGGCTATTCAGCAGATATTCCACTAAGTCGATAATTTCCTCATTCCCCGCCTCTTTCGGCAACAGCGCTTTGGCTAAGGTTTTTTGCTGATAGGCAGCGTCATCACCCGCATTAAATAGGATCATCGCAGGCGCAATCGAATTCACTTTGACCTCGGGCGCAAATTTGGCGGCAAAGGATAGCGTCATATTGTGCAGCGCGGCTTTACTGGCGGCATAGGCGATATGCTTCTGACTGCCCTTCTCTGCCACATAGTCAGTAATATGAATCACATCACTGCCGCCGATTTCATCGCCAGCAGCCGCACGTAGCTGCGCCTCTAAGGCCAAGTTCAACTGATAGGGTACGCTCACATGCACTTGCATCATCCGCTGCAGCACTTCACTCATTGTAAAAGTGGCACTCTTTAAAGACTCATTCTTTGTAAGCACAGGATCAGGCAGCCAGTCCGAGGCATTGTGAATAATGGCGCGAACTTGAGGCTGTTGAGTTAACTCATCAATTAAGGATTGCACTTGGGCATCGTCATAAAAATCGCAGGGATACAGGGTCGCACCTAAGGTGGTAAGCTCATCAATGCTAGCGTAATGGCTGCGATAAGTACCAATCACGCGCTGACCTTGGGCGAGAAAATGTTTGGCTAAGGCGTAACCTATGCGTTTACCTACGCCTGTGATTATGATGGGAGATGTCATACCTATCCTTTTGAGTCGTTATTTGTCAGGCTTTACCTTGTGCACTTAAAAATCAGCAATCAAGTTAAACTAATGAATAACCAAGATGTTACTGTACTCATTTAAATTTAACCTAACAAAAAGCCAAATGAGGGGGCTGAACCGTTCTACAATCACTTCGATCTAAAACCCTTTATTCTGCGTATAGGGTAGAAGAAAACCAAGCTTAAGTACTCAAGCCAAGAGCTTAGACCAAGTATTGTGATCAAGTCATCAGAGGTAATACCGATGGAACTGCGGATTTTTTACGATGGGAATTGTCCATTATGTAGCGCCGAAATGCGTCAATTGAAAGCGCGCGATCCGAAGAACTTGATTGCGCTTGAGGATTTAAATGCGCCAGACTTTAATGAGCGCTTCAGCCATATCAATAAAGACTACGCAAATACGATTCTCCATGGCGAAACCGCAACGGGCGAAGTGTTACTCGGGTTAGATGTCACTTGCAAAGCGTGGGCACTGACAGGAACACGCGCTTGGATCCAACTATTACGCCTGCCCGTGATTAAAACTGTGGCCGATTGGTGCTATCTCAGATTCGCAAAACACAGATATCGCATCTCTTATTTACTGACGGGCAAAGCCCGCTGCGATGATAACTGCCAAATTCCCACTAAGCGCCGCTGATCAACTGAATTAGCTTAGTAAAGTATAAAACCCAGGCATAAAAAAACGAAGCTCAATGGCTCCGTTTTTAATTCGTCATAATCTAAAAAGATTATCCAAAATATTATTTAACGAAATCAACGCCTAGTTTGATATCGCCTTTCAGCGTATCTAACATAGAATCACGAGCGTTAGCTTCGAATGCACTCACTTCACCGTAAGGCAGTACTTTTTCAATACCGTTTTTGCCTAACAGCACAGGTTGTGCGAAGAATTCAGCATGCTCACTGCCGCCGTCAACATAGGCGCATTCAACGATGTTAGCTTCGCCTTGCAGACCACGAACCAAAGACAGACCGAAACGGCAAGCCGCTTGACCCATAGACAGAGTCGCGCTTCCGCCACCGGCTTTAGCTTCAACCACTTCTGTACCCGCGTTTTGGATGCGAGTCGTCAAACTTGCCACTTCTTCGTCAGTGAAAGTCGCGCCTTCAACTTGAGACAGTAATGGCAGAATGGTCACGCCGCTGTGGCCGCCGATCACATTCACTTTAACGTCAGCAACGTTCAGGCCTTTTAATTCGGCGATGAAAGTTTCAGAACGGATCACGTCTAGAGTCGTGATACCGAACAGACGGTTCTTATCATAAACACCCGCTTTTTTCATCACTTCTGCAGCGATAGCCACAGTCGTGTTGACTGGGTTAGTGATAATGCCAACCAAAGCCGTAGGGCAAGTTGCCGCTACTTTTTCGATCAGGTTGCGAACGATACCCGCATTGATATTGAACAGATCGGAACGATCCATACCAGGCTTACGCGCAACACCAGCAGAAATTAGAACAACGTCAGCACCCACTAGGGCAGGCGTTGGATCTTCACCAGCAAAACCTTTGATTTCAACAGCAGTTGGAATGTGGCTCAAGTCAACCGCAACACCCGGAGTTACCGGTGCGATATCATATAGAGACAATTGTGAACCCGCAGGCAATTGAGTTTTTAACAGTAGGGCAAGAGCCTGGCCGATACCACCAGCAGCACCAAGTACAGCAACTTTCATAGTTATCTCCGTTATTTCTCGGATATGTGTGACATGGATCTAATTTGCGTTGGCGTCACATTACTGGAATGTCACAACAATTTCAATTATCCCTTAGTCGTGGGACAAAAGAATTCCGGAATAACGCAGAAGCAATGTAGAACAATTACTCAAATTGGGATTTTTACGCCCCCTACAAACACTTAACCACTGAGAGCTAGTGAATTTTTATTCAACCAATCTGGTTATTTGTTGACAATTTTTCTAAAAATATTCAAAATGGGCCTGTTTTTTTGAATAACGAATAATAATATTATGCAAACGACCAAGAATCAGGATGACCTTGTTAGAATTTTTAAGTCGATTTTAAAAGAAGAGCGCTTTGGCTCTCAGAGTGAAATCGTCACCGCCTTGCAAGCTGAAGGCTTTGGTAATATTAACCAATCAAAAGTGTCACGCATGCTCAGCAAGTTCGGCGCAGTGCGGACTCGCAACGCTAAGCAAGAAATGGTGTATTGCTTACCAGCCGAATTAGGCGTACCCACCGCGGGTAGCCCACTGAAGAATTTGGTACTCGACGTCGATCACAACCAAGCTATGATCGTCGTGCGAACTAGCCCAGGTGCCGCGCAGCTGATAGCCCGCTTGTTGGATTCTATTGGTAAACCAGAAGGCATTTTGGGTACGATTGCCGGTGACGACACTATCTTCATTTGCCCATCGAGCATCCAAGATATCGCCGATACCTTAGAAACCATCAAATCTTTATTCAATTATGCAGAATAAAAAAACAGGTCAGTGAGCTGACCTGTTCTATTTTATCAATACATTTTGAAGTGCAATACCGCGCTGGTTATTTGGCCATTGTCCCGATTACGTTACACATTCCAGCACAATATCTAACTCACAATCTCTAACTCAACTATAGCGATATCAGTAAGCCACACTGATGCGCTGGTTTGGGTAAGCGCCCTTTTCGGCTTCATCTACCATGGCTTTTGCGTAATCGGTTACAGAGATACGGCTTTGACCATTAGCATCGGTAAAGAAGCTGTCGCCACCAAGACGGTACGGGCCTTCACTCTCACCGGGATAAATCTCAGCCGCTGGGCTCACAAACGTCCAATTGATTGCCGTTTGCGCCGCACGGAATACCTTCAAGGCTTCACCCTGAGCTAACGCCTCATCTTTATATGCTGCAGGGAAATCTGGGCTAGAGACCAGCGTCACACCCGGCGCCACTTCTAAGCTTCCAGCACCACCGACCCACAATAAACGTGGCACGTTAGCGTTAGGCAGCACATCCAGTAAATGCTGAACCGTACTCGCCACTAGACCATGATTTTGTTGGGCGCGGCCACCAACGGCGGCAATCACGACATCTACGCCAGCAAAAGTATCGGCGACCAATGGCAGCTCTAAATCCACGGCACGTACTGCCACGTCAGCCACGGATAACTTGCTTGGGTCACGCACTAACGCTGTCACTTGATATCCACGACTCTGTGCTTCTTTTAAAATTGCACCACCGATCCAACCCGTTGCACCTAAAATTGCGATTTTCATTTCATTGTCTCACTCAGATGATTTACATTGGATCCAGTTTACTTGCAGTTTTTCACCTAATAAACATCAATAATTGAGCATGATTGTTTCAATATAGGATACTAATGTGGATAAAATTGCCGCTATACGCAGTTTCGTCGAAGTCGCAAACTGTGGCAGCTTTACCAAAGCTGCCGAACATTTAGACCTCAGCCGCCTGCAGGTTTCCCGTCATATTCAAGAAGTGGAGCAGTGGTTGAGTTTACGCTTATTACACCGCACCACGCGCAGCGCCAGCTTGACTTTGCAGGGTGAGGAAGCGCTACAATTTTGCCAGCGGATCTTAAGTGAAGTTGCTGCCATGGAGAGTCGTGCCCACAGCCATAACAGTGAACTGGTAGGCAGTATTCGTATCGCTACGCCTATTGGCCTTGGGCAGCACAGTCTGTTTGATGTCGTTGATCGCTTTATTAAAATTCATCCTAAGGTCAACATTCAACTGGTGATGTCGGACAGTTTTGCGCAATTGGTAGATGAGAGAGTCGACGTGGCGCTACGCTATACCGAGCAACCCGATGAGAATCTCATAGCTCGGCGTTTGATGACCATAGATGCGGTACTTTGCGCAGCGCCGAGCTATCTTGATAGCGCAACGCCACTCCTCGAACCCATTGATCTGCTGGCCCACAACTGCCTCATACACTCAGCGCAACAAAACTGGCCTTTTCTAAAAGAACTGCAAGCCGAGCACGTCAAAGTTACAGGGAATCTTAGGGCTAACGATATGGGAGTGTTGGTCAGTGCGGCGCTACGTGGACATGGCATAGTGCGTTTACCCTGTGACTTAGCTAACCAATACCTTGCCAGTGGTCAACTCAAAGAAGTCCTACCCGAATTTACGACACCAGGCCAAACCTTGTGGGCGGTATATTTGTCCCGCAGTTATCAGCAAAATCTAGTGCGCGCCTTTATCGATTTCACCGCCCTGCAATGGCAGCTCGATATCAAAAAATGGGTTCCCGCGCATTAGCATAAAAAAACGCACTTAGGCGTTAGCTTAAGTGCGTCTCGATTGATACTAATTCGGCTTGATTATAGAAAGCTTATTCGTCGAACTGCAGCATAAAATCCAGTGCGGGGGCAAAGAAAGATGAACCTGTCATCGCCTTAGTAAAATGCATCAAGTGATCATGATTGCCTTCGCCATCACCAAACATCATGCTATGCAGCATCTTTTCAAAATGTTCTGGCGTGCGGCAGTTAGAGATAAACATTAATCCCTGCTCCTTCAGCGAACCATAGGGCATACTCTGACGCAGGATCTCCATTGACTTACCATCGGCATCTTTAAGATTAACGCGCTTGATATGGCTGGTCAGTGGCTTATCTTCAGATTCATACTCGATATTATCTTGCTTAGTACGGCCGATAATATCCTCTTGTTTTTTAACTGGTAATCTATGCCACTTACTCAAGTTATGGGCATACTTTTGCACATGAATATAGCTGCCACCCTTAAACTCAGGATCCTCATCACCCACAAGTGCCACTTCCTGGCGGTGACGCCCCTTAGGGTTTTCGGTACCATCGACAAAACCAGTCAAATCACGGCTATCCATAAATCTAAAGCCACGCTCTTCTTCAACTAACTCCACTAAATCTTCAAACATTTGGCTGATTTCATTAGCCACTAAATGCAGAATATCGTAACGATCACTGCGAATATGCACGAATAAATCATATTCAATTGCAGGTGCTTCACGACTGCCCACTTGCATCGCAGGGAAAGGTTTAAGCAGTTCAGGGCGAGCAGTAGGATAGAGGCTATCCCAATAATTAGCACCAATACCAACAAAACCATTGAATGCACTGTCGGAATATTGATCTGTCAGCTCATAAATATACTGCGCAACGTTGGCAAGACAGGGACGTAATTGCGACTCGACATTGTCATTGGCATTAAACATCAAATAGACACTGTGTAAGTTCCCCTCTGCACACACACCCAACTGTTCACGCGGCATATTTTGAATATCCATTTGGTTATCACCCTTTTTCTAAATTCATTTTCGGCAATATTATCCGCAACTTTACCTAAAAATGACATTAACTAACGCACAGTTTGCTCTGATCTGTTTATGATAATGCCAATAGCGGAGCATTATCCCACCCAAGGCCCTTAAACATAAAAATTGACGAGACCATTAAAGTCTCGCCAATCAGTTAAATCGAATAAATGAAGCAAAGCTTACTCTGCCTCAAGCTTACCTTAGCGTGACGCTGAAGTTAATAACCCGCGGCGTGACCATCCTTGCGACTCTCAGAGGCCGCACGATATACGCCGGTTTCTGCATTAAATCCAATGGCTTGATAGCCACCAAACTCCCCAAGTCCATCACGCAGTACATGGCCTTTCTTAATCAACTCACGACGGGTTTCTACCGGAAAACCTGATTCCAGACTAACGTAGCCGCCATCATTCATCACTTCGCCTGTGGGCTCGGTTGAACCCATATGCAAAATTCTGGGGGCATCGCCCGCTTCTTGCAAGTTCATTTTAAAATCAATCAGATTCATTACAATCTGCGCGTGCATTTGTGGCTGAGTCGCGCCGCCCATCACCCCAAAGCTCAGCCAAGGTTTACCGTCTTTGGTCACAAAAGCCGGAATAATGGTATGGAATGGACGCTTGCCCGGTGCGTAGGTATTAAAACGCCCTTCCGTTAAATCAAACATCTGCCCGCGGTCTTGCAGCACAAAGCCGAGATCCGGCGGTGTCATCCCTGAACCCATACCACGGTAATTACTCTGAATGAGTGACACCATGTTGCCATCTTTGTCGGCGGTAGTCAGGTACACAGTATCGCCATGTTGCAACGCTGGATTACCCGCATCGACACTCTTGGCGGCTTTTGTAGGGTCAATCAACTTAGCGCGATCATAGTTATATTTCTGTGAGATAAGCTCGGTAACGGGCACTTTATTAAAGGCCATGTCGGCATAAAACTTAGCTCTGTCAGCAAAGGCGAGTTTCTTTGCTTCGACAAATAAATGGACATATTCAGGACTATTAAAGCCCATGGCAGCCACATTAAAGGGTTCCATGGTTTTTAAGATTTGTAGCGCCGCAATGCCTTGACCATTAGGTGGCAGTTCCCACACATCGTAACCACGGTAGTTCACCGAAACGGGATCTATCCAGTCGCTAGTATGGCTCGCTAAGTCATCATAACTTAAATAACCACCTTGGGATTTCATGTACTTATCGATACTTTTGGCGATATCACCTTTATAGAAAGCATCGCGGCCGCCCTTAGCAATTTTCTCATAGGTGTTAGCAAGCGCGGGATTTTTAAAGATTTCCCCTACGGTAGGCATCTTACCATTAGGCATATAGGTTTCTTTAAAACCGGGGAATTTAGCCAGTTTTTTACCACTGCCATCAAGGTAATAGGCAATCAACTCTGACACAGGGAAACCATCACGGGCGTAATGAATTGCAGGCGCGAGGTTATCGGCCATAGCTAATTTACCAAACTTATTATGCAGCTCGTACCAACCGTCAACAGTACCCGGTACAGAAACTGGCAAAGGTCCAAGCGGCGGTAAATAGTCTAATCCGAGGGATTTAAGCTTTTCTAAACTTAAGGATTTGGGACTGCGCCCCGATGCATTAAGACCATAGAGGCGTTTATCTTTTGCGCTCCAAACGATAGCAAATAAGTCCCCACCGACACCCGAGCCCGTTGGCTCGACTAATCCTAACATAGCGTTAGCGGCAATCGCTGCATCGACCGCACTGCCGCCCTGTTTGAGTATATCAATAGCGACTTGCGTGGCTAAAGGCTGACTGGTCGCCGCCATCCCTTGGGTTGCATACACTTCTGATCGCGTTGCGAAGGCTTTACCTGTGATCCTATCCATGGCCATCACTCCTGAAGACGATATTGCCGTTGCTACAATAACGAGGGTGCAAATTGAATTTATTGTTTTTATCATAATTCCTCCAAAACCGGAGGATAAAAGTAGCAAGGATGGTCGAAAATATCACCAACCAATACCGCATAGACCCAAGTTAAACGTAAGCAAAAATGTCGTACTTTAGTTGGCTATGTCATATCTGCATTAAATAAATACTCATCGCTTAGATTGGGTCCCCACAGTTTGAATATGCTGAAGATTCAAACAACACGAGCGAATGCGGCTCAGTCGTTACCCCAACTTTTTGGCCGATAGTGAGCTGCATCATTTGGCTACGCACCTCCACATAATAAGCATGGGAAGCGGCTTCAATTTTGACCCAATAATGACAAAAGGCGCCTAAGAAACGTCGCTCAGTGATAGTACCAACGCCCTGTTCATCGGCGCTGAGCGTCAATTGCTGTGGTCGCAAGAATACTGTTCCGCTGAACTCGCTCGGCAAATTTAATGGCGTGAGGCTCGTTAAATGACCTATGGGAGTGACAACACTGTGCCCATCAAACACTGCTGCAGGTAAGTAATTACCGCTACCTAAAAAGTCCGCCACATAGCGGCTGTTTGGGGCGGCATATAAGGCTTCGGCACTACCATGCTGCACTATGATGCCTTGATTAAAGATGGCTAAAGTATCTGCAAATACAAAGGCTTCATCCTTGCTATGAGTAACAAACACCGCGCTGACATTACGCTGTTTTAAGATGCTGCGAATTTCCGCCATCATCTCGTAGCGCACTTGGGCATCAATATTGGAAAAAGGCTCATCGAGCAGCAATAACTGCGGCTCATAGGCAAGTGCCCGCGCAATCGAAACTCGCTGCTGCTGACCGCCAGATAATTCATGGGGATAACGCTGTGCCAACCCTTCAAGTTTGACCAAGGCTAGCATTTCATCCAAACGTGCCTGACGTTCTGCGCCCGACAATCTAGCCACCCCAAAGAGGATATTTTCCGCCACAGTCAAATGAGGGAAAAGCGCATAGTCTTGAAAAATCATGCCGATGCCGCGCTGCTCGCTAGGTACAAACTGGCTATCGCCACTCACTATGCGGCCATTAATCTGGATTTCACCTTGGCTTATGGCCTGTAATCCAGCAACCGCACGTAATAAGGTCGTCTTGCCACAACCGCTTGGGCCTAACAACGCCAGGATTTCCCCTTGGGCGAGCGTTAAACTCAAACCTTTAAGTACTTGCTGGCCCTGATAATCGCTATGAATTTGCTTAAGCTTGAGCGTACTTGTCATCAGCTGTGATGCTCCAATGAACGGTTTAAATAAATAAGCGGCACTAAACCCACCAGTACAATCACAATAGCAGCTAATGCGCCGTGCTCGAGTTTTTCATCGGACGCAAACTGGAATACATAAGTTGCAAGATTCTCAAAGCCGATAGGCCGCAGCAATAACGCAGCGGGCAGTTCCTTCATGCTTTCGATAAACACCAATAAAGCGCCCGCAAACAATCCCTTGGCAAGTAAAGGCAAATGCACCCGCCGCAAAAGTTGCCTAGGAGTTTGCCCCATGGTCAGGCTCACCATGTCTAGCGATGGCGAGATGCGTTTATAACTGCTTTCAACACTGCCAATCGCAATTGCCACGAAACGCACACAAAAAGCAAAAATCAATGCCATCACACTGCCTGTAAGGATAAGACCAGGACCTGCTATGCCGACAAGATCCGCCAGATCGTTAATCGCAAAATCTAGCATAGTTAAAGGCACTAATACCCCAATAGCCAGCACAGTGCCTGGTAAGGCATAGCCCGTCGAAGCTAACCGTGAGGGCAAAGCATCACTCTGTCTTGGGCTTATCCGGCGAACGAACATAAGCAGTAAGGCGATTAAGCAACAGAGTAAACTGGTGATCAGCGCAAGACTGAGGCTGTTAAGACTCAATTGCCAAAAACTCTTATCCCAGCTTTGTTCAAAGTAACCAATGGCATAGGATAATAAAATCCCGAAAGGTAACAGAAAGGCTAATAGCAATAGCATGCCGCAAAAGCTGAGTGCGACCAAGGTTTGAGTCATCGAGAGTCGATACAAGTCAGTGACTTGTATACGTGATTGTTTTTGGAATAACTGCTGTTTACGACGGGCAAAACGCTCAAATCCAATCAGACTAAATACCACCAGCAAGATAATCACCGATAACTTAGCGGCGGCGGTTAAATTGCCATAACCCAACCAAGTGTCGTACACGGCTGTCGTTAAAGTAGGCACGGCAAAATAGTTAACCGTTGCAAAATCAGCGGCCGTCTCCATCGCCACTAAAGCCACCCCAACGGCGAGCGCAGGCCTTGCCATAGGCAAAGATAAACGCCAAAAACTTTGCCACGGTGAACAGCCCATAATGCGCGAAGCATGCGCCAAACTTAAGGATTGCTCCATAAAAGCGGTACGCGCCAAGAGATAAATATAGGGAAACAATACCAGCGACAACATACACGCCGCGCCGCCTAAGGTACGAATATCGGGGAAGAAATAATCCTGCGGTGAGTCCCAGCCAAATATCGAACGAAGACCGCGCTGCACTGGCCCCGCATAATCGAGTAAATCGGTATAGACGTAGGCAACAATATACGCAGGCATAGCGAGGGGCAATAATAGCGCCCATTGCAAATATCGCCTGCCGACAAAGTCACAACGAGCCATCAACCAAGCGCAGGGTAACGCGAGTAATAACGCCCCCAGACTCACCCAGAAAATCAGCAATAAACTATTAATGATATATGTCGGCAGAACCGTTGCCATCAAGTGCCCAAACACGGCTTCGTCAGGCTGAAAAGCTTGAAATATCAACGCAAATAGTGGCAATACCAGCAAGGCGGCCACGGCATAACCAGCAAGCGACCAGCTTCTGGCTAATCCTAAAATCATGTCAATCCTTAAAACGTCACAGCGCCAATCACTGGCGCTGATAACCTAAATCTGCATTTTGTCGCTAGCACTGGAGCTAGAGATCAAACTGCACTTCATCTAATAGCTTAACCGCCGCTTGGTGATATTCTGCCAACTTAAAAATGGGTAACTGATCTGACTTAAACTTACCCCATGAGGCCACTAAAGATGAAGGTGCCACATCGGCTTTCACTGGATATTCCATATTCACATCGGCATAGGCCTTTTGAGCCACATCGGCGGATAAGAACTCCATCAATTTGATCGCATTGGCTTTATTAGGCGCATGGCGAGTTAGTACCATGCCAGACACATTCACATGGGCACCGCGGTCAGCTTGGTTCGGGAAGTTGAGCGTCACAGCTTCGGCGATCGCCTTTTGCTCAGGATCCTGCAACATATTGCCGTAATAGTAGCTATTACCAATGGCGATCTCACACACACCTTCTTTTACTGCGGCAATTTGCCCCCTATCGTTCCCCTGAGGTTTGCGGGCTAAATTAGTTTTCACGCCTTGTAACCAAGTTTTTGCCTCTGCTTCACCGTGATGAGCAATCATAGATGCGACTAACGCTATGTTGTATGGATGCTTACCACTGCGAGTACAAATCTTTCCTTTATATTTGGGATCGGCTAATTCTTCATAGGTCAATTGCTGCTGGCCTAAACGATCCTTGGCTGTATAGAGATTTCGCACCCGCATAGTCAGGGCATACCACTGGCCGTCGGGATCGCGATACTGCGCAGGAATATTGCTCTCTAGCAGGGGATTTTTGACTGGAGAGGTTAGATCTTTATCCACTAATTCAACTAAACGTGAAAAATCAGACGTCAGCACAAGATCTGCTGGGGATAAACGGCCTTCACGGACGAGACGCTCGGCAATACCGTCTTTAGCAAATACCAAATTCACACCTATGCCAGTTTCTTCGGTGAAACGCGTCAGGATAGGCTCCACCAAGAAAGCTTGACGATAAGAATAAACGGTTAATTTATCATCTGCATTCGCTGAATGCCCAACCGACATTAACCCAACAACAGCCGCGCAAGTTACCCATTTCATTACCGAATTCTCCCCAAAGTGATGACGTGTTCAGTAAAATTTGAACACTAACGCATTAATGATAATGCTTATCAGTTTCGCAAGAGTAATGGATACAGAACTTGAGAGCAAGCAGCTAATTAACTTTATGTTTTTAATGGTATTAATCTGAAAATTTGAGATTATCTCAAATCAAACTAAACTGAACCTTAATTTGATAAAAATGCTTTCAGGAGGCGTTATGTTAACTGTTTTGCTGCTAGGCGTAGCCGCAATTGCGCTATTTGGCTTATTCAAACTCAATACTAGTCCCAAAAGACATAAACACCCTTCTCAAGCTGCAGATCCCAGTATTAATAAAACTCACAGTTTTCACAGTGTGAGCATTGTGAATAACGGCAGTTGCTGTGAGCAGATTGAAGCGCTTTCTGGAAAACGATTTTTATCGAAAGATGCGCCCGAAATTCCGATGGAAGAATGCACTATGGCAAACTGCCAATGCCGCTATCAACACCATGAAGACAGGCGCCAACTAGGCAATGATCGCAGAGTAGAATATGGGGTTACTCGTGAATTATTCGGCGCTTTTGGTGAACAAAATCGCCGTGATAGGCCAAAAGGAAGACGCGCAACCGATGGTTGAGCATCCTCTGCGGATTATTGGGGACGAGTTTGAATAAATGCAGGTAAATCACGCATTTCACTGAACCAAAGTGCTGTCGCAGGTGCAACCTTACGCCAATCTAGCTCTGGATGTCTAAAATCCACATAATCGAGTAAGCAAATCAAAGCTAATTGCGGTGCTTGAATCGTGGTTTGGGTGATCACAGTTTGAAGCTCAATCTGCATAAGGCCGCGCAGCAGTGCTTGTTCAAAACGTGCAGTCCAAAATACTGACCTCACGCCTTCTTCTTCACGCATTTGCTCTTGGCGTAATTTCACCGCGCTATCGATTAAGCCTTTGACTAAAGAATACTGACACTCCAGCACCCAGTTATTATTTGAGATCCCAAACATCTTACGATCGCCAAGCTCTGCATCTAGGTAACGCATGATCACTTCACTATCGAATAGTGCTACACCATCGTTGGTAATAAGACACGGGATCTGTCCTAACGGGTTAGCATCGAGTAATTCTGCGCTGTTTTCAAAGGGATTAACTAACTGCTCTTCAATATTGTTAATCCCTAGATACTGGATTAAGGCTCTTACACAACGGGCATAGGGCGAAGCTTGAGAACTTAACAACTTCATCAAAAATTTCCTTTTGTTTGCATTAAATGCTATGGCTTTTTAGGGGCAAGAACGGAAACAAGTTTACTCTCGCCTTCTATGTAAAATTGAGATTACCAGTATTTTTCAACGGTAATTTGCCCAGGAGCACGGCGTAAATTCTTCACTAACCCTTTATCGAGTAAAGCGGCTTGCGCACCATTAATCATACCCGGATTGCCGCAGATCATAACTTGAGAGTCAGCTGCGTTTAAGGTTAATCCTGCCTTTTTTTCGATTTCACCCGAGACTATTCCCTCGGGAATGCGGCACTGCAAAGCATCGGCAAAGGGTTTACGGGTCACACTCAAGACTAATGAAAATTGTTCAGGGTATTTGCGTTCTAAATTATGCAGCTTATCAAGATATGCCAAATCCTGTGCCTCGCGCACGCCATACACAAGCACGACTTGTTCAAAACGCTCCCAAGGTTCATCGGTGTCGAGCATAGACAAAAATGGCCCTACCGCTGTTCCTGTGGCTAAAAACCACAAATGCTTCCCTTGGAGTTCACCCTTAGGAATTTCAGCTAAGGTCATAAAACCGGTCGCGGTTGAGGTAATTTCAATTTCATCGCCTATTGCAAGGTTGTGTAATTGAGGCGATAACAGGCCATCCTCTACCGCAACGGCGAGCACCTCGGCATAGGGTTTATCGGGAGAATTTACTAAGGAGTAGGCTCTAGCCACACGCTTATCATCTTGCATTTGACTTAACTTGATAAACTGACCAGGAATAAATGGAGCTAACTCGGCAGCAATGCGCAATGAGAATAACTTATCACTCCAATCAATACGTTCTATCACTTGTCCCCTAATCCACATAACTTGCCCTCAAGCGAAACGTTAAATAGGCTTCCAGCATAGACTTTTTTCTGCACAACAAAAACCCCTTATATAAGGGGCTTATGACTATAACACTGAATATAGAACTGAAAATACTGAGGTATTAACTCGGACTCTATGCTGTCTCATCAGTCTTCTTGTTAAAGCTATCTCTAAAGGCTTGCAGCCCCTCTTGCACTAAGCTGTAGGTTTTATCGACACCATCGGCAATATCACCCTGCAATACTTTAAGGCCGGACAGAATATCTTTAGCCTCTTTAAAGCCATTGTCGATGGCACCGCCAATAATCCCCATAAAGCTATCGAGTTGATCACTTAGACTCATACCCGAATTTTGTTGTTGGTGAATGCTAAAAAACTGCGTCGCAAAACTCACGATACGATCTGCAGTCGCTTCTGGAGAAGTATCTACGCCATTATCGTAAGCCGTCTGAATCGCGTTCTCGCCCATAGTGGGCGCTAATTCTTTATTAATCGACTCTATCGCTGCGCGATAAAGCAAGGCCATAGACTGATCGCCTGACTTGATATTCACATCTTGCTGTGCCGATAAAATCGCTTGATTCATCAGCTGCTTACTCGTTTGCTGCGCGGTTTGCTTCGAGGTTACTTCTGTGGCTTTCGCGTCCTTCGAATCACTCACGTCGGTGCCCTTAGACGCCGCGTTTTCAGCATATTTTTTCTGTGGCAAAGGAGTACTTTGCACTTGAGGGGGTTTATTGATTTCCATGATGACTATCCATTCAATTCGGGTCGACTTAATTATCGACCAAAATTTAACCAGCTTTAGTAATTTTTAGAATTGAAGTACCATCTGACCACAAGGCCATGATAAGGCCCACATAAATTAAGTGGGTTCATTCTTTAATAAGGTGCATAAAGCGCCAACCCACCGCAATGCAGATCATTACTATCGCTGAGCTTAGACATAAGCCAATAGAAAAGGATGTTACACCATGGCAGCAGGCCGCAGTTTGAGTCATTTCCGCTTTCACGAGTTTACACTAATCCTTAAGCACTATTTTAAGCATAATCTGGGTATCAATATAAAACGCTTTAGCCTGCTAACAAGCCTCGTCATATTCACTTGCCTCGGCTTTACTCCCATTAGCCAAGCTCATGCGGAGAGCAGACTAATTATTTTAGTCAGACATGCCGAAAAAGCCGACACGCCAGCCAATAACCCGCAGTTATCACCCAAGGGAGAAATGCGCGCAACATCACTGATCACTGCCTTGAGCCGCACGCCGCTGTCGCAACTTATTGCGACTCAATACCTAAGAACCCAGCAAACACTCACGCCCATCGCCGAGGCTCGCCATTTACCTGTGACGATAGTAGAAGCAGCCAAACCTATCGAAGGACATATTCAACACATTGTCGAACAAGTGCATGCTGTAAAGGGCAATACACTCATCGTTGGGCATTCAAACACTGTCCCACTGATCATTAAAGCCCTTGGTGGACCTGAGATCCAAGCGATAAGTGAAGATGACTATAGCCAGCTGTTTTTACTCTCTCTTAATGATGACCAACCTGCGAGCTTGATCGCCACCCGTTACGGACAAGAATAAGGATAAATAACATGAGTGAACTCAATTGGTTTATGTGGGGACTCGATCTATTTTCAGGGCTGTTTTTGATTGTAATAGGACTCGCAGTACTCGCGGTTATTTACATGTATATCGCAGATAAAATGCAGACCAAACAAGCGGTAAGACATAACTATCCTGTAATTGGTCGCTTTCGGTATCTGTTCGAGAAACAAGGCGAGTTCTTTAGACAATACTTTTTCGCCCAAGACAGAGAAGAACTGCCATTCAACCGTGCAGAACGCAGTTGGGTTTACCGCGCAGCTAAAAATGTTGATAGAACTATCGCCTTTGGTTCAACTCGCCCCTTAGATAATGCTGGTACCATTATGTTTATGAATACCGCCTTCCCAACCCAAGATGAAGAGATCACACCCATTCATCCACTGACAATTGGCACCAATTGCCGCCAACCCTATACGACTCAAGCCATTTGTCATATTTCAGCCATGAGCTTTGGGGCTCTATCGCGCCCAGCAATTACCGCCCTTTCCCACGGTGCAGCGCAGGCGGGTTGCTGGCTTAACACAGGTGAAGGCGGCTTGAGCCCTTATCATCTAAAAGGTGGCTGCGATATCGTCTTTCAAATTGGAACGGCCAAATACGGTGTACGTAATGAGCACGGACATTTAGACGATGAAAAGCTCAAGTCGATAGCCATTCATCCCGAAGTCAAAATGTTCGAAATTAAAATGAGTCAAGGAGCTAAACCGGGCAAAGGTGGCATTTTACCTGGGATCAAAGTCACGGCTGAAATTGCCCATATTCGCGGTATTCCTCAGGGTTATGACTCTATTAGCCCTAATGGTCATATTGAATTCAAATCCGTGAACGATATTTTGGATATGGTTGAACGAGTACGTGAAGTTACCGGTAAACCAACGGGCATTAAGGCCGTACTCGGTGACGTGCAGTGGCTCGAAGATTTATGTGATGAAATTGAACGTCGTGGCGAAGACTCTGCCCCCGACTTCTTTACCTTAGACAGTGCCGATGGCGGCACAGGCGCTGCACCACAACCTTTAATGGATTATGTCGGATTACCACTGAAGGAAAGCTTACCTATCCTAGTTAATGTCTTGATCCAACGAGGCTTGCGTAAACGCATCAAAGTCATCGCTTCGGGTAAACTCATAGTGCCATCAAGAGTCGCTTGGGCTTTGGCATTAGGTGCCGACTTCATCGCATCGGCCCGTGGCAATATGTTCGCCCTCGGTTGTATTCAAGCCTTACAGTGCAATAGAGATACCTGCCCAACGGGCATCACAACGCACAATCCCAAGCTACAACAAGGACTCGATCCTAGGGATAAATCGGCTCGTGTTGCTAACTATAATCATAATTTACACCATGACTTAGCCTTAATTGCGCACTCTTGCGGAGTGACAGAACCAAGACAACTCAAACCCTCACATGTCCGAATTGTACTCGATAGCGGTTTATCCATTTCACTCGATAAATACTATGCACATATGGATAAGTAGCCGCGAACCCTCGCGGTTAATGGCGAATACAACTTTCGTCTATATAGGGTTTACATAAGGTATATTTGAATGCGTATCACAAAAGAGGTAAGATCCGTGACGTGAGACATTATTCAAATGTCTTACCCACAATTGAACTTAAGGAAACACTTTGAAATCTAGCTTCGTAAGCCAACTGCCCGCCAGTAAAACTGTAAGCACTAGCTGTAAGAGCTGTAATCGCCTGACCGAGATCGAAGGTGAACTGGTGTGTTTTCGCGAAGGGCAGATCATTCGACTCACTTTGATAGATGAGTCAGTACCTAAATTGAATCTTTTATGTGAAGGTTGGAAAGCGGGGAAGCTGAACGGCGTAGCTTAATTCAGCCATATTTTATCTCTGGAGTCTCTCTAGAGCATCAAGAATAGAGGCTCACCTCTATTCTCGGACGTTCTCACCTAAACTGTACTAAAGCACTAGCGAACACACCTAACGCATACCCATAAAGTCACTTGTCGGCGCGTTCATATCGCGGATCACACCTGCCAGCACCATTTCTGGATTGACTTTCGCCAAGGTAAGTCGCCGAGTGGTCACCAGTAGACCCGCGTTCAACTCAGCATGAATGCGTTGCAATGAATCATAATCAACACCACGTTTTTTCAATGTCGCCATGATGGCATACCAATCAGTGGCGACTTTTTCTTCTTTGCCTTCAATATTAGCTCTCAGTGTAATATTTTCCATGCCAGATCTCTTCCGATTGATGTGTTGGCATTGAGTATAGAGAGCCGAAGCTGAATAAAGACTGAACTGTATTGCGCTATTAACTGCTCAGATGAGTATGTTGTTGCTCATTTTGTATCCGCCATAATTTGGCATAGAGACCATTTGCCAACAGCAAAGTCTGATGATTACCTTGCTCAACTATTTCTCCTTGGCTTAATACCACAATTTGATCGGCATCGACTATGGTCGATAGCCTATGAGCTACCACTAGGCTAGTGTGCCCCTTAGCGACTTCCCGCAGTGCCGACAAAATAGCTTGCTCGGAGCGACTATCGAGTGAAGATGTCGCCTCATCAAACACCAGCACGGGCGAGCCCTTCAAAATGGCCCTTGCTATCGCGACCCGCTGTTTTTCTCCGCCAGAGAGTTTTAAGCCGCGCTCACCCACCTTTGTGTCCCAACCAAGGGCAAGTGATGCAATAAATTGCTCTAAGTGCGCTAATTTAATAGCATTACGCACCTCTTCATCAGTCGCGTCTGGGCGACCATAACGTATGTTTTCGACTAATGAATCGTTAAACAGCACAGTATCCTGCGGCACTATGGCAATGGCACGCCGCAGCGCATCTTGGGTGAGATGGCGGATATCTTGTCCATCGATTTTAATTGCACCTTGGTCCACATCGTAAAATCGAAATAGCAGTTTAATCAGGGTCGATTTACCTGCACCACTATCACCTACAACAGCCACCTTTTTACCGGCTTCAACCTTAAAGCTCACGTCCCGCAGAATTTGCCGCTCATCGTAGCTAAAATTAACATTTTCAAATATCAACTCACCCTTAGTGGGTTGAAAATCGAGTGCTTGGGGTAAGTCGACTATCATAGGATGTTTATCGAGCAGGCTAAACATGCGCTCAATATTGGCTAACGCGCCGCGAATTTCGCGATACACAAAACCTAAGAAGTTAAGGGGTAAAAAGAGCTGCATCATAAACGCATTAATCAACACAAAATCACCTAAGGTCATATCGCCATAGGTAACTCTGTATGCCGCCAGCGCCATCATAGCCGTCATCGCCAAAGCGATAATCACAGCTTGTCCACCATTGAGCGCAAACAAAGATAAACGATTCTTACGCTTAGCGACTTCCCACTGTTCAAGCGCTTGGTCATAGCGCTGCGACTCATACTTTTCATTATTAAAATACTTCACCGTTTCATAGTTCAGCAAGCTGTCGATGGCGCGGGTATTCGATAACGAGTCAGCCTTGGCCGCATCACGTACATACTCAGTACGCCATTCGGTCGCGACCACAGAAAAAATAATATAAGCCAGCACAGCAACAAAAGTGATTGCCGCAAACGCAATGCCATAGTTATAGAAGAAAATGCCGATCACCATGACAATTTCGAGCAAGGTTGGCACTATGTTGAACACCATAAAACGCATGAGGAAACTCACGCCGCTGGTGCCGCGTTCAATATCGCGGGATAGGCCGCCGGTTTTGCGCTCTAGATGAAAGTCGAGGTCCAGTCGGTGTAAATGGTCGAATACTGCTAAGCCTAAACGGCGGATCGCCCGCTCGGTTACGCGGCCAAACAAGGTATCGCGGATCTCCCCCGTAATCGCCGTTAGTAAACGTACCGCACCATAGGCCAACACTAATCCTACGGGCACACTGAGGGCTTGCGCGGTTTTATCGGCATCTAAGGTGTCGACCAAATGCTTCAGAATAAAAGGTAGAGCCACGCTGGTCAGCTTAGCGATGATGAGGCATGACATCGCCAGCGCAATACGGCCTTTGTATTCCAATAAGTAAGGCCAAAGCAGTTTCATGACGTGCCAGTTTAATTTATCGACTGGACCTTCAAAATATAACGTTGGGCGCATAGGACATAACCTTGAATGAGTTATGCCAATTGTAACAGTTCACACCGAACATAAGCTAAGCGAAACTAGCAAAGTCTGAATAAAATCAATCAGATTTTCCTGACAGACAAATAGACTTATTCACGACATACTCAGCTGCTATTTTGATTGCATTTAAAGTCAAAACATCATACTTACGCATTACACTGGCGTATTCACAATAAATGAATTTATACTGATTTGTGTTCAGGCATGTACCGTTTTACTTAACCTCAGAGCCGTATGTAGGAGGATAAGAGTGCAATGGAAGAAGGCTTGGCACAGAGTTGCTGCTGTTGATTATTTTTGCAGTTTTGCCCAAAATGCCATGGAGGCGGTTATACAAATCAATAGAATTTGTTAACCTCTACGCGCTAGATTTTGCGATTCATACGCCCAAGTTCTAGCGAGAACATTAAGACAAACAAATTAAATTAAGATCAAAGGAAGCTTTATGTTGGATTCCGCTAAAGTTCAATACCCGCCATTACCACTGATCCAAACTTGGGTGTGGATGATGATCGAATCAGGCAATCCAGAGATACAAGATAAAGGTAGAAACAACCTTATTGCCGCCTTTGGTAGCTTAGCCAAAGCAAATGAATACATTGTTGAAATAAGCAATAAATAGATAAAACAAAGGCGCCGGGATAGCGCCTTTGTTTTTACTTAACCCGCAATCGTTAACGGCTAACTCAGGTATAGTTGCGGCTTATGTTCGCTCGAGCAGACAATTAAACCTGACGGCGTTCGATAATGCTTTGGTTCAAAATGGCTAACAGACGCTCGGTATCATCCCAACCAATACACGCATCGGTAATACTCTGCCCATAGCATAACTCTTGACCTTCAATAAGATCTTGACGACCTTCCACTAAATGGCTTTCTACCATAACACCAAAAATAGCAGTATTTCCCGCCGCCACTTGACCAGCGACATCTTCAGCAACCACTAACTGACGTTGATACTCTTTACTACTATTCGCATGGCTAAAGTCGATCATGATGTTGTCGGCAAGCTTGGCTTTTAACAATTGCTGGCTAATCTCAGTGACATGCGGCGCACTATAATTGGGCTCGCGGCCACCCCGTAAAATAATGTGGCAATCAGGATTGCCCTTAGTCGAAACGATCGCCGAATGGCCCAACTTAGTCACAGATAAAAAATGGTGTGGTGCATTGGCAGCACCTATCGCATCAATAGCAACTTTGATCGTGCCATCAGTACCATTTTTAAAGCCGACCGGACAAGAAAGACCCGAGGCTAACTCTCTGTGTACTTGAGATTCTGTCGTACGGGCGCCAATGGCTCCCCAGCACATTAAATCAGCCATATATTGTGGGGTGATCATGTCAAGAAACTCACCCGCGGTTGGCATACCGCTGTCGTTCAAATCCACTAATAATTTACGGGCGGTGCGTAAACCATCATTGAGTTTAAAGCTGTTATCCATGTAAGGATCGTTAATCAGCCCCTTCCAACCCACTGTGGTTCTTGGTTTTTCAAAATACACTCGCATCACAATTTCGAGTTGATCTTTATAACGTTCACGCAGTGAGACCAAACGCTGTCCATATTCCAACGCAGCTTTGGGATCGTGGATAGAACAAGGCCCAATCACCACTAATAGACGATCATCAGACTTAGCCAGAATATTATGGATACTATTACGCGCATTAAACACAGTCGCAGAGGCTTTTTCGGAAGCAGGAAATCGTTCAAGAATCGCGATAGGTGGAAGTAACTCTTTTACTTCTTTAATGCGAACGTCATCATTTTGGTAATACATAATTTTACTGCTCCAACGCTGGTGTTTAGGCTATTTCTATCGCTGCGATAAGGGATCTCAACTGCAATACTGAGTTCAATTTATCGAGTCTCAAGCGCCAATGCAACCAAGTTGTCTCCATTTCAAAAAATCAAATATAACTTATTGTTTTAATATATTTAAAAAAAATCAAAATTCAAATATGCCAGCTAACTCACGGCCTTGATGAACAAAATCGAATATGGCGGATAAAAAGGAATAAACATATTTACTGCAAGTGTATTTAGGTGCCCTATATTAGCAAGCAAAGATGTTTACCCGTAATAAGCTTAATTGATGGCCAGCGCTCTATAGAAAAGAGCGGGCAAATGCTAATGCTGTAACATGACTTGTAACTTGCTCTGATAGCGTTGACGCTCTGACTCATCTCGGCTCAAAGCCAAGGCTTTATCCATATTCAGTTTGGCACGCTTTTCGTCCCCCAGCGCCCAGTAGGTTTTAGATAAACCGAAGAAGAACTCATGACGATAATCCGCTTTTGCCAACGCCCTTTGATACCAAGCCAAGGCCTCGTCGTATTGATGCTCATCATAGGCTTGCTGCCCCATGTCATAGTAATAATAGGGATTACGTATTCGCGCTAATTCAAGCACTTTATTAATTTCGGCCCATTCATCAAGCCGCCCCTGCTCCCCTAAAATCAAGGCTAAGTTATAAAGCGTTGTCAGATTTTTCGCATCAAACTTGAGTGCATAGCGATAAACCTGTTCGGCCCGCTTTTCATCACCTTTATGCCGGTAAATAATGGCGAGCGTGTTGAGTGAAGGAACAAACTGGCCGACTTTTAAACCCACTTGAATCAAGGCATAGGCCCTGTCTAAATCACCGTTCACCAAAGACTCTGCCGCCATATTGTTGTAAAACATGCTGATTAAGGTCTGCCGATCCACTTGGGTTTTACCGTATCCCCGTAGAGCTCGCTCTGGCATAAAGTCCACTAAAACTGCGGTAGATGACACATAAACTGAATGTGCGTTTTCAGGTGGAAGTAAGCGTAAATTCACATGCCCATTGATTAAATAGAAATCACCTTGCTTATCCCATACGGGTTCTATCGCAATATCTTGATACTCAGCACTCACATTCAATATGTCCGCTAACGCAGAAGTCATGACCACTAAAGACATGCAATTACCCGCCTTTTGGGCGTAGGTTTCACGGGCAATTTGGGTCAGATTATCTTGATATCGAAAATCAATGTTAGCGCTATTGGTTTGACTCGCATTAATATAACTAGCTAACCATTCATTGGCTAACATGTTGTTATTGTGTGACAAAGTGTATATCCCATAGCGACGTTTTACGTCTGTTACGACCTCGGGTGGCAGATAAAAAATATCCGCAACAGAAGGAATATCGGCCACAGGGGTAAACAGTGAATCGGCAAGTAACGACTCAAGATCCGACGGATTAGGCTCAATGGTCGTCGAGCTACAAGCAAACAATTGACTGAATACAACGCTCAAGATCGTACTCAAGTATACGGCTCGGAATAGTTTCGACATACGTCCTCCCACACCATTAGCTCCTATTTGAGCTTATTACAAATGGCGAAAAAGACGACATAAAATGGTTACAAAAAATAATAATCGCGATCGATTGAAAATAATTGCAAATAATTTAACGAATTAACTATTGCGAAGGTCGGTCAACTTCTATGTATAACTCACGCTGCTGATAATCATACGGCCGATAGTTATGCTCTCCACAGGTAAAATGTCGATAGGGTTTCATGACCGTAACGCAACCTGAGGGTAAAGCCTGCAGAATTTGGATTTGCTGCTGGCGACGAAGTGACTCCTGCCATTCAAAATCCTTGAGCACTTGATCACGCACGGCAAAGGCATCGACAGGCTCACTTGAGCGATTAACGATCACTTCTCCTGCAAAGGCAGAAACCGATATCCAGCCAGAAATGACGATAAGACTTAGTCGCGAAAATTGACCTATTGTTTTTATATTCAAGCTCATAGAACACTCCTTAATTTATGCAAGAAAACAGAATTGCTCAGTAATTAAGCTTATGACCCTGTGCTAAAACTTCAATCACAGTGATTACCCATAAAAAAGCAGAGCCTAGGCTCTGCTTCACTATCCCTCGATCCAAGCTAAGCATCAAGGTGAATCACGCATTAATGTGCAAGTTTAATCAGCCCGCATTTTTGACCGTAACAAACTCAGGATAGGCATCAATACCGCAGTCAGAAGCATCCATACCGTTGTATTCTTCTTCCTCAGTAACACGGATCCCCATGGTTATCTTAATCACATACCAGACAGCAAATGATGAGCAGAATACCCAAGTGAAAATGATCGCTGCCCCCGTCAACTGTCCGGTAATAGTTGCATTGGCATTGGATAATGGCACACACATTAAGCCGAGGAAACCAGCCACACCGTGTACTGAAATCGCACCGACGGGATCGTCAATCTTAATGCGATCTAAGCCCACAATCGAGAACACCACCACACCGCCCGCCACTAAACCAATCACACCCGCCATTAACAATGAAGGCGAGAGAGGATCTGCCGTAATCGCCACTAATCCAGCCAAAATACCGTTAAGGATCATGGTCAAATCCGCTTTACCCCAAATCATCTTACACACGATAAGAGCTGAGATGGCACCAAAAGCCGCTGCGGTATTGGTATTCACAAACACTTTCGCCACTGAGCTTGCATTCGCCGCATCCGACACCATTAATTGCGATCCGCCGTTAAAGCCAAACCAGCCCATCCACAGAATAAACATACCTAAGGTTGCCATTGGCAAGTTAGAGCCTGGAATAGGATTCACTTGGCCATTAGGCCCGTATTTACCCTTACGCGCACCGAGCAATATCACGCCAGCAATCGCCGCGGTCGCCCCCGTCATATGCACAATACCGCTACCAGCAAAGTCTACAAAGCCCAGTTTAGCGATAAAACCTTGGCCCCAAGTCCAATAACCTTCTACTGGATAGATAACCGCTGTCATCACCACAGAAAAGAACAAGAAAGCCCACAACTTCATCCGTTCCGCCACAGCACCAGAGACAATTGACATCGCCGTTGCCACAAATACAACTTGGAAGAAGAAGTCAGATTCTAATGCATGGCTCGCATCTGCTGATTGCGAACCAATTAAGGTGCCAATTGACGGTAACCAGCCACCTTCAGTGTTATCCACATACATGATGTTATAGCCAACCAACAGATACATCACACAGGCAATCGCGTACAGCACAACGTTCTTAGTTAAAATTTCAGTGGTATTTTTAGAGCGAACTAAACCCGCTTCTAACATAGCGAATCCCGCCGCCATCCACATGACTAAAGCGCCAGAAATCAAAAAGTAAAAGGTATCGAGTGCAAAGCGTAGTTCAGTGACTGTGCCGCCTAATTTCGTTAATTCTTCCATTGTCAGCCCCTTATAGCGCTTCAGTATCAAGTTCACCCGTACGGATACGGATAGCATGTTCTAAATCAACGACGAAGATCTTACCGTCACCAATTTTCCCCGTATGAGCCGCAGTGGTAATGGCCTCAATCAACATGTCGAGATTTTCAGCCTTAGTGGCAATTTCTAGTTTTACTTTTGGCAAAAAATCCACCTGATACTCGGCGCCGCGATACAACTCTGTATGCCCTTTCTGACGGCCAAAACCTTTCACTTCGGTCACCGTCATGCCCTCAATACCAATTCCGGCGATAGCTTCACGGACATCATCCAACTTAAACGGCTTGATGATAGCGCTGACTAGTTTCATCCTGACCTCCAAAAAAACGCGATTGTTATTAACTTGTATCAAAGGTAATTCAATCATTAGGCCAACAATTTAATCTATTGATTATTATTGGTTTAAATTGTTTAACACTATTTTTTAAGGTTAAAAATGCACCATAATCGAGCACTAACTGGTGCGATGCACTCTTTTAGTGAGCAGTTTAAGTGCGACAGCTATTCGACCTTAGGCCTATTGGTAACAAGGTTAAATTAGGGTCTACTGGGGGAAGCGTAAATCGAGATGAAATCTGAGCATCACAACACAAGCTCTTAGACAAAAGCGAAGATCATCACTAAGACAATCATCAAGCGCAGAAGGAAGGCCCGATGTTAAAACCAGAAGAATGTGTTCTCGTTATCGTCGATGTGCAAGGAAAACTTGCACAAATCATGGATAACAGTGACAAGCTGCATCAACAACTACAGACCTTAATCCAAGGCGCACAATTATTTGAAATTCCAATACTGTGGTTAGAACAACTACCCGATAAACTCGGAGCAACTAGCACTGAGCTGCAAACCTTACTTGCGAAAACCAGCTCACCCATTGCTAAGCAGCATTTTAGCGGCTGGCACTGTGACGCGTTTGCAAAGGCATTAACTAAGACGAATCGCAAACACGTCATAGTCGCGGGTATTGAAACCCATGTGTGTGTTTACCAAACCTGTTGTGACCTTATCGAACAGCAATATTCGGTGCATTTAGTCGCCGATTGCGTATCGTCACGCAGTGCTGAGAATAAACAACTTGGGATCCAAATGATGACGGCCAGGGGCGCCCTATTAACTAACGTGGAATCGCTATTATTTGAATTACAACATCAAGCCCAAGGCGAGCGATTTAGGGCGTTATTAAAACTGATCAAATAGCGATTTAGCCCGTGGTATTCACTCGGCCAGCATGATCAACGCCTGACATTACTCGATATTTTTTCCATAAAAAAGCCCCCGCTGAGTCAGCGAGGGCTTTTGTTTGCATGAGGGGTTAGCTCATATCGAAAACTCAACCACGATTGATTAAAACCTACTTATAAGTGGCTTCGCGTTTTTTCGCTTCTTCATCCCACTTAGGTAACATGTCTTTCTTAAATGCTTCTTTCTCAGCATTCATCTTTTTCATGTCCATACCTAAGGCTGCTTGTGCTTTAGCTTTAGTAGAGATATCAGGAATCGCAACAGGATCTGTGATGCCTTTTTTACCGAGTAATTGCGCTAACTTCACACGAGCATCAGCAGCTTTATTCACTGAAGTACCTAAAACACGTAGGGCTTCTTCAGGAGCATGAGCAGCAACACCATGGGAAGCAATCGCTAAATCCCAGCGCCATTGAGCATGACGGATATCGGTCAAGATAGGCTTCATTTCAGCTTCAGTTGCACCCAATTCCCACGCTTTAGCAGCTTCGAAGTGCGCTTTCACTAATTGCTCTTCCGCTTTCAGTTTCATTTCTTTAACTTTAGCTTTACGTTCATTAGTGACGCCAACTAAGAATTCTTTCGTTTGGCTATGGCAAGTTGCACAGGTTTCTTCGAAACGGTCAAATGGATTACCCACTTTATGATCGGTAAATTTCTTACCTTCAGGGCTTGTCACTTTTGGCATATGGCAGTCAACACAACTGACATTATTTTTACCATGAATACCCAGTTTCCAAGTTTCATACTCTGGATGTTGCGCTTTTAACATAGGTGTTTTAGACAGCGCATGAGTCCAATCGGAGAACTCGATACCGTCGTAGTAAACTTCCATCTGGTCAACAGTTATGCCCATATCCCAAGGGAATTTGACGAAACCTTTTTTGTCTTCTTTTTTCTCAAAATAGTATTCAACGTGGCACTGACCGCACACCATAGATTGCTTGTCTTTCTTCGAAGCTTTATCAAATGGCGTACCGATAGCATCCATTGCACGGTCTACATAAGGACGAGAGATCCGCAGTTTTGGTGAGCCTTTTTCATGACAATCACCACAGCCAATGGTGTTAGTGACTTCAGGGCCACCCTTAGCCCATTTACCTTTGAAGTAGCCATCTTCACCTTGCTCTTCAATTAAGCGAGGTACATCAGGGCTCTTACAGCTCCAACATGCCATAGGCAATGGACCATCTTCCGCATTTTTCGGCGCACCAGTACGTAGGGTATTACGCACGTCGGTCACGGCATACATATGGCCGCGAGGAGCGTTGTAATCTTTTGCGAATGCATAGCCAGCCCACAAGATCACCATATTAGGATCCTGCCCAATCGCATCGACAAGTTCTTCACTCTTTGCGGTATCATGCCAGCTATTATATTGATTCTTAAATTTATCTTTATAAACTTCGTTGCGAGGCTCTGTTTTATCACTCGCCATTGCGCCCGCTGCCATGAAGCTGGCGGCAACCAGTGCACTCAGTGCAAAGGACTTACCTGTCATCTTCTTCATCATCTCATCTCCGTGTTGCATTATTGTTGTAAATCACGACATCTCCATGGTCAAACTTAGTGATTTAACCCTGCTAAAAATATACCTCTTAGGGGGTATCTAGGTTGAAGTTTGCGCTAGATCAAAATGTAAAGGTGTTGTTGTTCACATTTCTATACTTTTGTTAATGTATTACATTATTTTCTAATGTAAAAACCACTGCAAAGTGCCATAACAGCGGCCATCAAAATGAACAGCGGATTAATGAAACGAGGTAGTCTAACCTCAAAAATCTTAGGATTAATGTTAGTACTTATTCTGCTCTCTAGTAGTTTATCGACTTTTGCTATCATCAATTTGTCCTACAGCTTAGGCGACGCCAAGGCGATTAATGCCTCAGGGTCGCTGAGGATGCAAAGCTATCGGTTAATGTTTTACGCCAACTCAGGCAGTGATGCTGCGCAGGATAAAATCACCGAATTCGAAAATACGCTCTATTCCGACACGTTAAAGCCCTCGGAAAGTTGGTTTAGTCCGCCAGAAATTGCCGCTCAATATCAGCTTGTCATCGATAAATGGCTGGTGATGAAACACTACATAGAACAAGAAAACTCCCGCGATTATGTCGCCTCACTGAAGGACTTTGTTGATACCATAGATTTACTGGTGCTTGAGATGGAGCACTACGCCGCCTTTAAACTCAGGCTCCTTGCCGCCAGCCAAATATTAGGCTTAGGCGTCATGCTCATTATCGCTTTTGTGGCCGTGCGTTTTACAAAGAAGAAAGTAGTGATCCCACTGCAAAAACTGATGGAATCGGCCAACACGATTTCTAAGGGTAATTTTGAAATAGAAATGCCCGAGACCGAATACATTGAACTTACAGCGCTGACCCATGCCCTACAAAAAACGGCTAAGGAACTCGCGACGCTTTATGGCAACCTAGAATCGCAGGTAGCAGAAAAAACCTTAGCGCTGACAAGGGCCAACAACGAGCTGGCATTCTTATATGATAACCTACTGACATTAAACGCAAATAAACTCGATTATAAGGCGCTCAAGGCGGCGCTGAATCAGTTAAAAGGCTATGAATCACTCGACTACCTAAGACTCATTATCCAGTATCCCGAGCAAGAGCTTGAAGTGATTGAGGCCGATGGCGGCTGGCCAGATATGACTCAAGAGAGCACCCGTTTTCCACTGCAATTTGAGCAGGCTAATTTAGGCTATTTAGAGTTAATTGCCGCTCAAACACCCAATATCGCCTTGTTTAACAATTTCGCTATTATGTTGACCCGCTCAATCGTGATCCACAATGCCACAGAGCAAAGACAGCAACTGGCGCTAATGGAGGAACGTGGCGTGATTGCCCGGGAGCTGCACGACTCTTTGGGTCAAGTGCTATCTTTCCTAAAAATCCAAATTAGCTTATTACGCAAAAACTTAGATTGCAGTTGCCGCAGTCCAATCATTGAGGCGCAGTTAACCGAAATCAACGAAGGTGTAAGCACTGCCTACGTGCAGCTCAGGGAGTTACTATCCACCTTTAGGCTCACAATTAAAGAGCCCGATCTAAAAAGTGCTTTAGAGGCTATGCTTGAGCAACTCAGGACAAAGACGAATATAAAGATAACCTTAGACTATAAACTTGCGCCACAATGGCTAGAGGCAAAGCAACACATCCACATACTGCAGATCACGCGAGAAGCGACGTTAAACGCCATCAAACACGCTGAGGCCAGCCTCATTAACATCCATTGCTATAAGGATGACGAGGGTATGGTCAATATTGATGTTTGTGATAACGGCATAGGTATTGGACATTTAAAAGAACGAGATCAACATTTTGGCATAGGTATAATGCATGAACGAGCCAGTAAGCTTTCAGGTAAAGTCGTGTTCAGCGACAATGATTTAAAGAGATTTAAACCTGCTATGGCAACCACGACTGAGCAAGGATGCAATGCACAAGACGACGCACTCAAATCTAACAGCCCATTAAACCTTATGCAGCACAGCAAGGGGGCAAGTGGCACTAGAGTGACGCTTATTTTCCCATCTCAACAGGAGCCTTCAAATGGGTAAACCTTATTCCGTACTGGTGGTCGATGACCATCCCCTCTTGCGCAAAGGCATCTGCCAGCTCATCGCTTCAGATCCTGACTTCAGCCTATTTGGCGAAGCCGGTAGTGGTTTAGACGCATTAACCGCAGTGGTCACCGATGAACCCGACATCATATTGCTCGATCTGAATATGAAAGGCATGACAGGCTTAGATACCCTCAACGCCATGCGCCAAGAAGGAGTTACCTCACGCATAGTAATTCTCACCGTTTCCGATGCAAAACAGGATGTTATCCGTTTACTTCGCGCTGGAGCCGACGGCTATTTGCTTAAAGATACTGAGCCAGATTTGCTGCTCGAAAAACTCAAGAATGCCATGCTTGGCCACAGGGTGATCAGCGATGAAGTCGAGGAATACCTTTACGAACTTAAAGATGCGACCGATGAACAAGAATGGATTTCAAGCCTGACCCCAAGGGAGTTGCAAATTCTACAGCAACTGGCGGAAGGCTTAAGTAATCGCATGATTTCAGAGCATTTACACATTAGTGAAGGCACAGTTAAAGTGCACGTAAAAAACCTACTGCGTAAAGCCAATGCGAAATCAAGAACCGAAATGGCGGTGCGCTACCTGAATAATTAAAGATACGAAAATGAGCTTGGTATCGCGCAAACAATAAAGGCAATCCCATGATTGCCTTTATGTTTTTATCAAATAGAGATTAAATAAATGATTACAGACCTTTCTCGATAAATGTCTGCCAACTCAGTAACGCCTGCTCAAAATCCTCAAGGCCACAATAAGCTTCTGACTCAGCATCATAAAGTGACATAGCCTCTTCCAATTCATATTCTTGCTCAAAGCCTAAAGTATTGGCAAAGACTCGGGCCTGTTCACGCTCTAACTCTAAGGTAAAATCATTACCAACAAGACGCCATGAACCTCGTTTATCGGCTTGAATTTCTTTTATCACACCCAACACTTGCTGAATTTTAGCTAACTCAGTCCCTAATTCTTCCGTAAACCATTGCCCAAGCACTTCATGATCCATGCTAAAGCTAGCCAAAAAAGTGCCAGTTAAACTGTTACGCCGAAATTCGTATTCCATTTTATTGTCTCTTTGATCTAAGCCTACTAATGCTAATTTTAACCTATCCTTGGCTAAGTTGCTTGCATCCCTCAGCACATCAAATTTATGTCAATTAACGTTTACCTCATGTCGTTAAGCATAAGTACTGACTTCATTTTCATGACAAAATCAGTTAGTTTGTTTGGATGATTTTGAAAGTTAAATGGAATGCGATATGCACGAAGGGTTTATCTACAGTTTAGTGCTCAGCGGCGCCCAAGCGGGTTCCACCTTGAGCCTAGAACAGATCGAAAAATGGGATCCTCAGGATGGCCTACTCTGGTTACACCTTCGCTATCGCAATAAAAAGGCACGCCACTGGATACTCAATAGCGGTCTGCCTAAGGTCGAAAGTGATGCCCTACTCGCCCAAGACACTCGTCCCCGCGCTGTGATTACAGGTGAAGGCATATTACTCGCATTACGCGGCGTTAACCTCAACCCCAATTCTGCTCCAGAAGACATGGTGGCAGTGCGTATCTATGCCGATAAACAGCGTATCATTTCCACCTGCGATCGCGAGTTACAGTCGGTCAAAGATGTCGCCGAGCTGATCCTTGAGGGAAATGGGCCTACAACTACAGGGGACTTTATCGTCGCAATCTGCGAGCGACTGACCAATCGTAAAGTCGAGTTTATTGATAAATTGGAAGAACAGCTCTCTGATTTAGAAGAACTCGTCGTCTCAGGCAATGTTAAAGATTTACGTACCGATATCGCCGAACTGCGCCGTCAAACTGTGGCCATCCGCCGCTATTTAGCCCCACAGCGCGAAGCATTCTCGAAAATGATTTCCGAGCAATTCAGCCTATTTAAAGATACCGAGCGACTCAAGCTAAGGGAAACAAACGATAAACTTATCCGCACCATTGAAGATCTCGATGCCCTGCGCGATAGAGCCAATGTGACTCAAGAAGAATTACTCAGTCAGCAATCGGAGCAACTCAACAAACGCTTATACTTCTTATCCTTAGTGTCAGCAATCTTCTTACCGCTAGGCTTTTTAACAGGCTTACTTGGGGTCAATATTGGCGGGATACCGGGCGCGGACAACACTTGGGCCTTCGCCACCTTCTGCGGAATATTAATCTCACTCGTCGCCCTGCAAATGGCGCTGTTTTATCGATTCAAGTGGTTATAGCCACCTTAAAACAACGCCAATCCTAATCGATTGGCTTTGTTTTCTCTCAGTCCCATAAACTAATTGTTATGGGCTAATGCTTATGCTCTAAGCGGGCGATTATGTCGTTGGCAACTCAAACGCATGAGTCATGACTTTATAAAGCTCTGTTCCTTGGTGCACTGATGCCGAAGCAAAGTGCAAAATCGGCACGCAGTCCTGCGGCAAACTAACCGTTTTTAGCTCATCCGCCGTACCGTATAAATCCATTCGCAGTAAATTTACTAAGGGCTGCCCCGCAGCTAATGGCTCGCCCACAGGTGCAAGGTATTCCACTAAACCAGAACTTGGCGCGTGATATTTTTTATAGTCTTTTAGATAACAACCAAAGCGCGGCATTTTAGCGGGCGCAACGGTTTCAGCGATCACGCCTCGGTGGCTTAAATATGCCAAAATCCCTTGTGCATCAACCAGTGCATCCTCAAGACAGACGCGCTCTTGGCTCGCCAATTCCAACGTTAACGCTGACACTGCAACTCCTAAATCGCGCCCTTGTGATTTTGCAAAATCACTCAATTGCCACCATGGACAAAACGCAGCCTCATCCATGGCGCCACCAAAGGCATTGGGGATAATGAGCGTATAAGGGATCGACAAAAACTGCGCAGCAGCTAAGTCATATTCGGGACAATACAAATGTTTACAGGATTTAGGACCCGTATGCAGATCGAGCACTATATCCGCGCCATGGGCCATAATCTGCAGATTAACCGCGAGCCTATGGCCAGTAGTAATGCCCCATTCATGACGCAATTTTTGCTGACAGGCTTCAACCAAAGTACTGCGATAGGCTTGTATCAGCTCGCTATCACTCAGCTTGGCATGTTCGCCATACCAAGTCGGCAAATCAATAGCATGATTCAAATACTCACGATTCCAATTCGCCCCCGTAATAGGATCAAATCGGCCAAGGGTAAACTCACCACTTTTTTGGTTGATCCCGAGTGGATTCGCCAATGGCACTAAGGTGATTTCGCCGCGGATGTCACAGTGTTCAAGCTGCTTCATCAACTGATAAATCACCGCATTACCTTGTACTTCAGCACCGTGAACATTGGCCTGAATATACACTTTGGGGCCAGTCGCCTTATCGTCACTCGGCTTGAAATGGTAGATAGGCAAAGTGAGTGCTTGCCCTGCGGCAAGCTCCCCGATTTGCAGAGACGATGTTGTCGGCAACATACTAAACGCCTTCGAACAGATTTTGATGCAGCGATTTAACCACTTGCGCCGCTTCCGATTCTGCTACTAACACGCACAGATTATGTGGGCTGGCACCTTGGCAAATCATCCGAACATTGTGTGGTTCTAACACTTCAAACACACGACGACAAATACCAGGCGTCGTCGCGATGCGATTACCGATAATCGCCACCAAGGCCAGTCCATCTTCGACGCGCACACGACAATGCTGTGATAATTCTTGCAGCAATGCCTCACTCAACAGACCTTGACCACTCGAATCTGAACCAGTTTTATCGAGGGTTAGAGACACATTCACTTCTGATGTGGTAATCAAATCCACACTGATCTTATGTCGCGCTAATGTCGCAAAGGTTTCCGCTAAAAAGCCCTGCGCATGCAGCATTTGCAAGCTGTGAAGATTTAACAGGGTTTGATCGCGGCGCAAAGCCACAGCGCGGAATACGGGCGCATCTTCCACTTGATGACGGATCCAAGTCCCGCCCTTTTCAGGCTCTTTACTTGAACCCACAAACACTTGAATTTGCTGACGAACGGCAGGAAGAATAGTCGCTGGGTGCAATACCTTGGCACCAAAGGTCGCCATCTCGGCAGCCTCATTGAAACTGATCTCGGCAATCGGAAAGGCATTGGGCGCAAGACGCGGATCGGTTGTATAAATCCCCGCAACATCGGTCCAAATCTCGACTGCTGAGGCGCGTAACGCTTCAGCTAACAGTGCAGCAGAATAGTCACTACCACCACGACCTAACGTTGTTGTTTGTCCCGCTTCATCGGCACCGATAAAGCCTTGCGTGACAATCACTTGTTCCGCTAACAGTGGCTGTAGATAATCACGAGCTAAAGTCGCAATCTGCTCAACCTGAGGTTCCGCGCGGCCAAAGTGGCTGTCAGTACGTAACACTCGGCGCACATCGAAGGCACTGGAGTTAACACCTTTCTCGCGGATCACCGCCGAAAACAACGCCGAAGAACATTGCTCACCGAGGGACAACAACTCATCCATAGTCGCTTTGCTGCGTTGTGATGCGAGCGCTTCACTCAATACCGACATGCGACTCAATAATTTATCTAATGCGGCGGCCACATCGTTAGGACGACCGAGCTTATCTAAAATCGCATATTGAATTTGGGCAATTTGTTTTAATCGCTGTAATCGTCCATCGTCGTTGATCGATTCTTGGGTCAATTCCACTAGCAAATTAGTCACGCCGCTCGAAGCGCTGACCACGACTAAACGGCAATCAGGATTAGCTAACACTATGTCGGCACAGCGATTCATAGCGTTATAGTCGGCGACTGAGGTGCCACCAAATTTTGCGACAACGAAGGACATTAGCGCACCTCCGTGAAACACGTAGGGCAAGAAATAAACGCAGATTGAATAAAATATTGATTAACTAACATGATCACACTCCGAACTAACTTCGTTCGAAGAGCCTGGTGCTCAATGATAACGCACCCCAAAAGAAGGGAAACAGCAATCGTCACCAGAAGCTCTCCACCAATTACAGGTGACAATCGTCAGGATTCAGCCTGAGCGACCGACATAAACATGCAGCAACCATATCTATGCCTCGGCGCTAATCTCCCTCATCAGTCATCGCTGGAGTTTGTGCTCCTCTGACCGACTACCTAGTTAACGCTCCTCTTCTGTTCCTTTCCTAGGAAAGGGACGAAAAAAGTAGCAATAAACCCCTAATGAAGTCAATGCTAATTTCATAACAAATGAACAATTTAAATAAAATCTTTTGAAAACAACTAAGTGTTCAAATCGGGTAGCTCGTATACCAGCTGCACATAATCTCTAAATTTGCCTAAACACACTTCATCATGTCCATCCAAGGTGCAAGGCACTAAGCTCACATCCCCTTGTTCGACAACATAAATCGCATATTGATTAAATTTCTTACCCAATTGCAATGCCATCGTTCTATCGATAAACACGGCCCAACTTTTTTCCATGTGGGATAAATCCGGTGCTGCGCCCACTAAAGCACGATAAGGGCTACCGAGTAATTCAATTTCACGGAGAAGTTGGCGATCGAGTAAACGGTTTTGGCTAGGAGAGAGAAGCTTTGAAGCGGGATTATGAGCGGTAATAACAGCAAAGGAAAAATCACAGGATAATGCTTGAGTCAGCAAAAACAACGGCGCTTGGTAACATTGCCACAAATTTTGAGTCGTATTGTCCATTGGTAGTCTAGTCGAAAAATGAACCCAAGCTAGTGTAGCAGAGTGATTGTAAAATCCAAAGAGGCGTGAACTGGCTCACAGGAATAAGAAATACATTAGTTATACTAATCAATAGCTAAAGTAAATATCATGGTAAAAACCCCTGCTCACCTAAAATTTGTTAACATTTCATTTGTTAACAAATGACTAAAACGAGTACAATGTACGTACTGGTGAGTTGAAACAGATTGAGCAAGATGCTTATCGTTCAATACAGTTTGTTACATATATCGCTTAAAGTAACGTGAACTGACCGGGCATCTGTTTAAAATCTGTTCTACATTTGATTTGTCTTTTAAACATTTAAAAAAACAATAGTTAAGGAACTTATTCTAACTATTGCTTATCGAAGTTGGTACTGATTACGTTTTCTCGTATTACACTTAAACGTGCACTTAATCTACATCCAGATATAGATGTCACCGTAAAGATTTTCCTTTTGAGCACAAAGCAGTTCAAGGAAGTATCAACGCTTTTATGAATATAAGAGCCCGAAGTAAGTTGCTCTTATTGGTTAGTATAAACTGATTAAAATTTAGGTAAATAATATGCAAAATCCGCACATTCTGATCGTTGAAGATGAAGCCGTTACCCGTAACACGCTGAGAAGTATTTTCGAGGCAGAAGGGTATGTGGTAACTGAGGCCAATGATGGCGCAGAAATGCATAAGGCTATGCAGGAAAACAAAATTAACTTGGTCGTTATGGACATTAACTTGCCAGGTAAGAATGGTCTATTGTTGGCACGTGAACTACGTGAAATCAACAACATCGGTCTTATCTTCCTGACAGGTCGTGACAACGAAGTCGACAAAATTCTTGGACTTGAAATTGGCGCGGACGATTATATTACCAAGCCGTTCAACCCACGTGAATTAACGATTCGTGCTCGTAACCTTCTGACTCGTGTCAACAGCGCTGGCGCTGAAGTCGAAGAAAAGAGCTCAGTAGAATACTACCGCTTCAATGATTGGAGCTTAGAGATCAACAGCCGTTCATTAGTGAGCCCACAGGGTGAATCTTACAAACTGCCACGTAGCGAGTTCCGCGCTATGCTGCACTTTGTTGAAAACCCAGGCAAAATTTTGACTCGTGCCGATCTACTGATGAAAATGACTGGCCGTGAACTTAAGCCACACGATCGTACTGTAGACGTGACTATCCGTCGTATCCGTAAGCATTTCGAAAGCTTGCCAGATACGCCAGAAATCATCGCGACTATTCACGGTGAAGGCTATCGTTTTTGCGGTAACTTAGAAGGCTAATCGCCCGCTAAGCGACATCCGCATTAATTGGTTTGATAAAAATCGATTCACAAAAAACCAGATCCTAGGATCTGGTTTTTTTATGCCTGCTATTTGGCGTTTTTCAACTGCCTATCGAGGAAATCTGCCAGTGAGCGATATAAGTAATTACGCACTTTCTCGCCACGCATCGAATGTTTAGATCCAGGATAATCGATCATCTGGAACAGTTTGCCCTCATCCTGCAACGCCTTATAAACCCGAGTGCTGTTTTCAAACAAGACGTTATCATCGGCCATGCCGTGATACATCAACAAACCCGCTTGATAGTTTTTCACATAAGGGAACACACTGCTGGCTTCATAACCTTTTTCATTCCCCTCAGGATGGGCTAAGTAACGCTCAGTATAATGGGTGTCATATAAGCGCCAGTCGGTTACAGGTGCACCCGAAATCGCGGCTTTAAAGTAATCCGGCGCCTTAAATAAACTCATCAAGGCCATGTAACCGCCGTAGCTGTGGCCGTAAATCGCTACATTATCGGCATCGACAAATGGCAGACTTCGTAAATAGTCCACTCCCACTTTTTGATCCTTGACTTCAGCTTCACCCAAATGACGGTAAATCACTTGCTCAAACTTTGTGCCCCTGTGGGCGCTGCCGCGGTTATCCAACTGGAACACCACATAGCCTTGTTGCACCAGATACTGGGTAAAGTAGTCCTGCTCGCTCCAACTGTTGGTCACTAACTGTGCGTGCGGCCCACCGTAAACCCGCACTACGACAGGGTATTTCTTGCTCGCATCGAAGGGAACAGGTTTGAATAAACGGGTTTGTAACACTTGGCCATCTTCGGCTTTCAGTTCACCAAATTCAGGGATTTGCCACAGACCCGCATAGTCATATAAAGGATGGCCTTGCTTGACTTCATTTTGCTCAACCCAAGCCAGTTGTTGGCCCTTGTCACCGTGTAAACTGATCTGCGGTGGCTGAGATAAGCTATTGAAATAATCCAGATACACACTTTGATTGTCGGCAAACACAGGATCGTGCATGCCCGCTTGCTTGCTTACCCGCTCAACCTTGCCACCCGCTAAAGGCATGCGATAAAGTTGTTTCTCGATTGGCGTATCTTTGCGGCCAGTGAAATATACCCAACCTGCGGTTTCATCTATGTATTCCAACGCATCGACAGCCCACTCGCCCTGAGTCAATTGGGTTTTAAGTTTGCCTTTTAAGTCAAAAAGATACAGATGATTAAAGCCGTCACGCTCAGACGCCCAAATAAAGGCAGACTGCTGCTTTAAGAAGTGCAGATCGTTATTGAGGTTCACCCAAGCGTTACTGCGTTCTTTCACTAAGGTTTTTGGCTTAGTCAGTGAATCTAACGCCACCAGTTGCAAATCTAGCTTATGTTGATCGCGACTCTGCCACTGGAACGACAAATATTTGCTATCGGGCAACCAATCGACCCGCGGCAGGTAAATATCTTTGCTCTTGTCTTCGCTATTCTCATCGCTATGATCTTCGCGCAGCTTCACCCAATTGATAGCCTTATCTTTTAACGTGACCACACCGAGGGCGATGTCGACATTGTTTTTGCCGGCATAGGGATAGCGCTGCTCAGTAAGTTTAATACCGTCAGCATAGATTTCGTTACGGGTTACTTGCTCGACACCGGACTCATCAATACGGGTGAAGGCGATAGCCGATTCATCGGGCGCCCACCAATAACCCGTCATGCGATCCATTTCCTCCTGAGCGACAAACTCGGCCATGGCATTTTTAATCGCCCCGCCGCCATCGGTTGTCATAGCTTGGAGCTTTCTGGTTGCCAGATCTAACACATACAAATTTTGGTCCCGCACGAAAGACACAAAATGTCCCTTGGGTGATAGGCGCGCATCTGTGGCAAACCCTTCGCCAATGGGAAGTTGGCTGACACTGTTATCCACTAATGAAAAATAATACAGATTACCAGCAGCCGGAATTAATAGCGCTTGGCTATCATCGGCCCAGAAGTACTCCATAATGCCTTCACCATAAATACGTTGGCGTTCGCGGCGGGCCTTTTCTTCATCGGATAATTCATTGCTTGCCAACTTATCTGCATTGAGCAATAGGCTAGATTTTCCCGTCTTTACATCCATCTGCCAGAGATCATAAAAGTTTTGATTGTCTTTACGGCCCGCAAGATAAGTGACGCGCTGACCATCGGGTGACAGTTTCAAACCACGAGGACTGGTGCCCGCTAATGCGGGCGAGGCATTCATTCGCTCAATCGTCAGTGGCAGTTTGCCGCCTTCCATTGCAAAAGCTGGGGTAATTGAAAACATAGCTGTCGAAATCATGGCCATTTGGCTCGCTATCAGTAGGGGAACGGCGCGCACCTTAAGTGAGCACGCAGGGAACCAAGTTAACCTATTTTTAATCATTATTATTCCTTGGAAACATAATCGCCTAAGATGTCAGCGATTAAAAACAAGCCGACATTGTGCCAGAGGCAAACCCTAAATAGAAATAGCATGCAATATGCCGATACAAATTAGGCCCTTGCGCCAAGCCCAATCCAAATAATCCCAAAAAGCCCTAATATTCGCTAAAAGCATCAGCAACATCGCTGAAATTGTCGACTAACTGAGTTATCATTCGCGGCAAATAACGAAATTGACCTCATTGTTGAACCTCTAAAGGACATAACATGCAGACTCTGGCCCAGCACCTGACCTCACAGGCAGTGAACGACTCCCTCTCCCACCTAATTTTAACCTTAGCCGACACCTCAAAAGCCATTAGCCATGCCGTTCGCCACGGTGCACTTGCGGGCGTGTTAGGCGCGACTGAGCAAGAAAACGTCCAAGGTGAAACCCAGAAAAAACTGGATATCATCACCAACGACATGCTCAAAGATGCCTTAAAAGCTGACGGTACAGTGCGCGGTTTGGCGTCGGAAGAAGAAGATCATGTGGTTGAAGTCAGCCGAAATGGTCAATATCTGGTGTGTTTCGATCCACTTGATGGTTCATCTAATATCGATATTAACTCATTAGTCGGCACCATTTTCTCCGTCCTGCCCGCCCCTGCTGGCGAGCTGACTGAAACTAGTTTTTTACAATCTGGCCGCGCACAATTAGCCGCAGGTTATGTACTTTATGGTCCATCAACCATGCTGGCATTAACCACAGGCCAAGGCGTGCAACTCTTTACTTTGCACCCAGAAACCAATGAGTTTTTACTGACGAATGCCGCCATGAGCATTAGCCCAGACACAGCCGAATTTGCCATTAATATGTCGAACCAGCGTTTTTGGGAAGCGCCAATGCAAACCTATATTGCCGATTTACTGCTCGGTAAAATTGGCCCACGCGAAAAATCATTCAACATGCGCTGGATTGCGGCCATGGTTGGCGATGTACACCGCGTGCTATCTCGTGGCGGTATTTTCACTTACCCAACCGACAATAAAGATCCTAAAAAACCGTACAAACTGCGCTTGATGTACGAAGCCAACCCAATGGCCTTCTTAGTCGAACAAGCTGGCGGTAAGGCTTCTACCGGTTATGAAACCATTTTGGATATTCAACCAACACAAATTCACCAACGTGTTGCCGTCATCCTAGGCAGCAGCAACGAAGTCGACGCTTGCCTGAGCTACCACGGTATCGATTACAGCGAAGAGCCAAATATAGAGTAAGCCGAATCGCTTAGATTTTGATTTTTATGATAAAAGCCACTGACCACAGTGGCTTTTTTGTTATTTATACGGCCTTGCTGCCGAGAAAGTCGTAGGGCTTCACCCCACACCCGACCAAGGAGGACTGCTCGTCCTATCCTCCTTGGATGCTCCATGACGTCCCCAACTGAGTTGAAAGCCCCTTGTGCTCATTGCCAAATCTGCTATCGCTTCCGAAGGATGCGTCCCTGCACCTGCGAAAGCTAGCTCGGCATCCATGCCGAGACTCACGCAATTTGTCTATTCGCCCTGCGGCAACTCCGAGGGGATGGTGTATTCCTCAGACACTAGAGTTATTGGAAAGTAATCAAGGCATAAAAATGAAGCCTATTTGCTCTTTTGCCTTTAATAAAGAGTCTTCAATGCCCTTCTGCAACTTCGCAGGGAAAGATGAACTTCTGAAATCTAGGTGTCGGCTGTTAATCCTGAAAGAGTTATGCATGTTCTATCTTTGCTCTATCTTTGTTCAGTCAAACTCGATACCAAAGAAATGTATAATTCTGTAACGATCGAGCTTGCTCCTTGCAGATACTCTAATTAATGCTTGATGCAGGTTTCGTCCAAAGATATCTTTTGGATTGTCGCCCTCAGTAGGTCTAAAAATACCCATACTTTCGCGAACCACTTGCATAAGATCACAATTGTTGTCACCAACTAAAAACTCGTATATTTCATCGATACTATGATTACCTAAATACTCTTCGTCTTCAGGATTCCAGCTACGGTTCTTAACTATTTTAGATAAAACGGCGTAGATTGAATGATGTTGAAAAATGACTTTCTCTTTACTAGAAATTATTTCAATGAGTTCTGCATTAGTTGTAATTTTTTTCAGCTGCATTAATAAATCAGGACTATCACTATCTAGGTTTAAAGTAACAAATTTATCAATCCAATAACTTTTATCAAAGTCTTCTTTTAGTTCCATCAACGTATCTAGTATAGGATGTAGTTCCCTAACAGAGATTGAGTTCAAATGTTCTGAAAGGAATCCTTCTAAGCCTCTAATCACATCATTGCTAGTGGAAAGGAAGTTGTTATTATAGAAACCCCAGACTTCCGTTAATCTTGATGAAACATCTCTATCAATTTGTCTTTTGTTAAGACGCGATATATTTTCAATAAATAAAGCCTCATCCATCCAACCATCCTCGATATATTTGATGATTTCAGCCTCATGATCTGCATAATAAATATACCCAAGTGAAGAAATACGCCTTTGAAGATTTTTATCAACGTCCTCATTTTTTAACGAGAAACTAAATACGCGTTCAATTTCATTAGCTCGAATACTGATACTTGGCTCATGATGAACATACGTAAGTATCACAATCGTGGTAAGTAGGTCATGTCTGACGGCTTCTTCTGAAGAAGCTATGAAATTCATCAAAGCATCAACATTCCATTTTATGTGCTTAATTATTCTAATATTATTTAGGCCTTCAGACTTGAATATGTCGCAAATCAAATCTCTACATATGTGGTTTCTAAACTCAACATCAATATTGTTAGCAGGATTAGGTGAATACTTTAACTCTAAATCTATAACTTTTTCTCGATATAGATCGATTTCTTTTTTATCTTCATCATTTAAAGTGTCATCATTAAATATTAATACAATTTTACAATGACTTGACTCACTTAAGTTTGATACATAGCCAAGTAAAGTGGACATTGAGAACTTTTTAGACTTTCTTTCTAAATCATCGATGCAAATCAGGTAATCATCTACAAGTGAGTTTTCAATAACATAAATTGCATTTGCATACTTTGATATTTGAGGGATACTTTTTGCTATGTTTCCAATTTTCTTTAAATTAGACTTAATGGTAGCTGACTTGCTATCAGAGCTTATTGCATGAGCATTGTAGAATACACCAGACTGCAGTTCTTTTAACCCATCTAGACCAAAGAGAGAAACATAAGAATAGTTAGAAAAACCAAGTGAACTGAAATGCTTGTTGACGATCTCATTCCATTTAAAAGTTTTCCCTACTCCCCATTTTCCTTTGATAACCAGAACTTTTTTCTCTTTATGTTTGAGAAACGCAACTACATTTTCTTCAAAATTTTCCACATTACCACCATAAATAAATCGTATAACAGGTTATGGCCCGAAACTCTAATTATCACCTAGCATATGTTTTGGCTAGATTAATATACATTTCGAATAAATTATTATTGTATGACACTAACTTAGCATTAAGTCTTCAGATGTGACAACAAATGAAAAATGAGACAGCACAACTCTTTCCAGGTTTACAACCCACACACTAGTTACTGAAGTTCACCTCCCCCTGCGAAGTTGCTGAAGGGCGTTGAAGAGAATCGCGTGACGCAGACAGGACGTCTGCGTAGCTTTCGGGGGGAAGGGACGCCCCATCGGAAGCGTTAGCTATTTTCGAATAAGCACGAAGCTAGTATCTAATGCATGTAACTTCGCAAGGGGCGTCATGGAGCATCCAAGGAGGATAGGACGAGCAGTCCTCCTTGGTCGGGTGTGGGGTGAAGCCCCACGACTTTGATTCACCTCGGCCGTAAGGCCGTATAAATCTGCAACTACAATATGGACGTGAACTAAAAATCGAAGGTTCTACATCAGTAGAATTAACAATTAAAAAGACAAGGACGAGGACGAGCAGTCCTCCTTGGTCGACTCTTGATTAAACGTCAGGGGTGAAGCCCCACGACTTTAATTCACCTAGGCCGTAAGGCCACAAAGCCAAAAGCTACGTAGCAAGTGCGAAATGTGGCGCAAAGAAAGTCACGACGGGTACAAACTCCAAAGCACAAATCTGCCACCACAGCCGCAAGGCCAGCGTGAGTGACCATAGCTGGACTCACACATTTTATAAATCAAGAAGCCAACGCCCCGCAGCATGGTTGGCGGGGATTGGTATTTTGTGGCATAAGCGGTGAATTAAAGCCAGATAAGAGCTGCCGCTCCTGTTTGTCGTCTGTCAATTGAATACATCAAACAGGCGGCTTTACTGACATTGCTATTTTACTTCCAACCGATTATTTACCGAGTGCACACCAGAGGTTGCTGCCGTCACCCGTTCAGCTTGGTCTTTCTGAGCTTGGCTATTTACATTGCCGGAAATGGTGACATCGCCCTTGCGGGTTTCTATCTGAATATCTAAATTTTGTAGCTGCTGATCAGCGATCAACGCAGTATTAACTGCTGTGGCAATTTTAATATCATCACCAGTACCATCCTCGGTTGTTACAGTTAAGTCTGGTGTACCTGTTTGAGTATTCACATTGCCACTATCACAACCGTTAAGCAGCAAACTACCAACGAGTACAACACCAGCGGTAACGAACGTAAGTTTCATGGTTTGCATTATAAGCTCCTTCACACTGCAAAAAGTGCAGGGTAATAACCATAATGCAATAACGCCAGTTTGAGCTCTGTGCGCTGGCAGACATACAAATCGATCTAGGGCGAGATCACTTGTTAGACTCTTGATTAAGCGTCAGGGCTGAAGCCCCACGACTTTGATTCACCTCGGCCATTAGGCCGCAAAGCCAAAATCTACACAATAACCCAAAGATAACCCACTAATTGCTAGCACAAAGATTTTGCTGAATCTTCCAGCGGCGCTGCATCACGGGAATTGAAAAACCATAACAAAACACCACGATTAGAGGCTGAATTTGAAAGCTCAGCTCGGGCCAGAGCATGAAAGCTGCCACACAGGCTAAGGTGCGCACTATCGCATGCACTATGGCCACCTTTTGCGCTGCTAAAACACCGTGGACTAACCACATTAAACCTGTTTGCACCGCAAGGGCGAAAGGCAAAGCCAGATAATTTTCCATAAAAAAGGGAATACTGATACTAAAGGTTAAAAAACTCATCCCCATCGCAGCGAGAAACACAGTCTCAAACCAATTACGCTCAGCGCTTTTCTTAAACGAGATATTCTCGCCTGTCAGCCGCGAAATACCCATGGCAAGGTAGATAATAGAACCAGTACCGATAAAGACCGCCATCACCAACTGCGAAGGAGGTAATACAAAGCTCAATACAAACAGTAGGCTCCACACAATCATGCCAGATAAGGGCATAGCTAAAGCACGTTGTTGACGATATTCGATTAATTGTTGGTCCAGTGATTTATGTTGCATGATTAAGCCTCCTTGTTTAGATGACTTAAGTATCTGCATAAAATGTCCATTACAGCAGTGTGAGTTGTCAGCAATCTAGGATGACAAATGTCACTTCCTTCATCAAAGCCCTAAAATGCCGAGAAAAATGATCATCCATAGCTGAATTTGCTTGGTATTAGGTTGAAAAAAAAGACGATCAGACATATCAAAGGCAGAGCAAATTAAACGATGTAGCGCCACTAACACCCAAATAGGGGTTAAATAACCACAGAGGTTACAAAAAAAGCACAATAACAGCATATAACTCACGCCCTTGTGATTGGGTAATAGCGCGCATAAAGTGCATTATGTTACTGTTTTAGTCATTAGTGACTCGATTTTTTACCGCATTTTAGATAAAGGGTTTAATGGATTATGGAACAAATATTTGAAAAATTAATGTATGCATCGCGCTGGATTATGGCGCCAATTTATTTGGGACTCAGCTTTGTTTTATTGGGCTTAGGCATTAAATTCTTCCAAGAGATCTTCCATATTCTGCCGATCATTTTTGAGATGACTGAAGTGGATTTAGTGCTGGTGACCCTGTCCTTGATTGATATCACCCTCGTGGGCGGCCTGATTGTGATGGTGATGTTTTCTGGCTATGAGAATTTCGTCTCGCAGCTGGATGTGGGCGAAGACAGTGAGAAGCTAAGTTGGCTGGGTAAATTAGATTCTGGCTCACTGAAAAACAAAGTGGCGGCGTCGATTGTGGCGATTTCGTCTATTCACCTACTGAAAATCTTTATGGATGTGAAGAATATCGATAACGACAAAATCATGTGGTATCTGTTAATACACATCACCTTTGTATTATCAGCCTTTGCCATGGGCTATCTGGATAAAATTACTCGCACTAAGTAATGGTGCTAACATAGTTGATGCTAACCTATCAACGTATCAATACCAGCATAGTGAATATAAAAAAAGCCACTGTTTTCAGTGGCTTTTGTTTTTATAGAATACGACTTAATGGCACATTAACTCTTCGCTGACTCAAGCTGATGCACTTTCTCGGTTTGATCCACTATAGTCAATACCGCAGTATCACCAACCACGTTACAGGATGTCAGCACCATATCAATAATCCGATCTAAGGCCGCCACTATGGCAAAGGCTTCTATCGGTAATCCCATTTGATGGATTAACACACCTATCATCACCATGCCGCCACCGGGCACACCACCCGCACCGACAGATAATAGGAAGACACTAAATAACAGCGAAGGCAATTGCTCAGTGGTAATGGGCATGCCAAAGGCGTTGGCGACAAAGAAAATCGCAATAGTGATATAAATCGCCACACCGCCCATGTTCATGGTCGCCCCCAGCGGTACGCCAAAACCAGCAACAGCGCGGTTCACGCCTAACTTGTCCGTTAAAGTACGCATGGTCACGGGAATAGTCGCATTTGAGCTTGCGGTCGAGAGTGAAAACAGCACTTGCTCTTGGGTCTTCTCGCGGAAGGTTTTGGCTGAGATTGGGGTAAATATTCCCACTGCCATAGGATAAACCACAAAAATCCACAGTAGCAACAGCGCGAGGATCAGCACCATATACTCAACCACACTCATAAACACACCTGCATCTAAGGTCGCGCCGAGTTTAAACATCAAGGCAAATACACCATAGGGCGCAAGACTCATCACCACAGAAATCAGTTTCATCATGATTCTATTGGCTGTTTGAAAACCTTGCACAGCACCTGCAACATGCTCCCCTAGGGACTTAATCACACCGCCAAGTAACAAGGCCATAAAGATCACTTGTAGCATATTGCCCGACATAAAAGCCGTCACAGGATTACGTGGGACTATGTCGATCACCAGCGCCATCAGGCTTGGCAATTCAGTTGCTGTAATCGCTACGCCATCCGTGCTACTCATATCCACGCCTTTACCGGGTTCGAGTAACAGTGCCACTAATAATGCGGTCGCGATTGCGACTACGGTATTGATGATATAAAAACCGAAGGTCTTACCGCCCAAACGACCAAAGCTTTTGAGATCTTGCAGCTCACAGACACCACAAACGATACTCACGAACACGAGTGGCACAACCAGCATCATGATCATATTGACGAACATAGTACCAACGCCACCGGCAAGCTCGACTAAATTACCCGAGAAAAAACCGATATCGTTTAAGAAGTATTGCACTATTGTGCCGAAAATAAGGCCGGCAAACAGACCAATAAAGATCCGCGTCGAAAGTGATTTCATCATGCTTGTGATTTCCCCAGAAAGGTCATTTATTTGTTATTCATCTTCCATGATGAGCACAATTGCCAATCCATTTTTGGCTCAGGCGGGGATAGTGAAACATGCTAGCCGTTAATTCAATGAATAAATTTCATTTTTTCATCTTGAGTTAAGTTAACACCATCACAGAAAAATAGTAATAAACTGATTTTAAACCATAAAAAATTTATCAGAACAATATTTGAGCACTCACAAAATATATTTAAACCAGTATAAACAAACAAAATAAACATCAAATAACATCAAATTAAACATATAAGAAACAACAGCCAGATAAAACTCAGACTTAATAACTGAATTTAAATTTATAACAGGATTTAAAACCAGTTAATTACAGTAAAGTAGAGAGATGAAAGGGATGACAACTAAATATATGGCACTAACACTAGTTCAAGTCCGTGAGCCAGCAGGTGTTGCTGTTTGATACTAATACGGTGTTGATTTAGCCAAACGGCTAATTTTTGCCAATGCTTTAACTCGGCATTTTGCAAATACTTAGCCTGTTTCGCTTGCTTGTCGAAATCATCAGTAGAATTAATTTGTGCTATTGCCAATAACTCAGCAGGTGCTGTCAGCGCAAGTTGTGGCACAAGGCAGTGGGTCACGCCTGTTAAGGTATGGGCGATTTGTAGTCCTGCGGGATCTAAGTCGGTAAAGGCAATGATCGGCAATTTATCTGCCATCGCTTGCAAAAAATGCCGCACGCCAATCGGGGAATGATGACCGCTACCTCGGTAGATAACCATCACATGAGTTAAATCCTGTGGCAAACGCGCTTGATGGATAACATCAAATACATCTAAGTTTTCAATCACTAGGATGGCTGCGACATTGAGTTCATGGCAATGCTTTTGTGCTTCATCCAAAGGAATACGCAGTGATGTGCGAGTTGAAATCCCAGTTGGTGAAGATCCGAAACCTAGATACTTCATCAAAACGTATTCGGCTTCAGGGCGTATCTTAGCGAGCTTTTCATCGTGACTTTTGGCGGACATCGCGATGCGATCGACATTAAAATCAAGCTGCCTTAAATCAAGCCCCATTAACGCCAACACGCTTTGCCTTAGCAGTTCAAAATCTTTGGGCGCAAAACACAGATACTTTTCGGATCCGTCTAACTCACCCACTTCTAACTCGCGGTAAATAGCGCGCCAGTTAGCCGTGAGCTTAACCCTTGGAGAACGCTTAATAAAAGCGTTCTCCAACAGTTGTAATTGTTGCTGGCCTAGGCGAGCCATAATTCCACATCGCGAATAATAAAGTTGCCGCTATAGATAGGATGCGGTTCACCCAAAGGCTCAAGTTCAAAGTAAGCTTTGTGTTCATCGGGCAGACCTTCGTAGCCACCAATCACTTGATAAATCCAGCTTTCAGCGTCCCAAGGCAAAGCCTTATCCGCCAGATATTCCAGCGCCGATTGGCGCAGGCCAGACTCAATTACATCGACGAAATACTCATCCACCGCTTGTTTGAGCGGATTATCCGGCACATCGAAGTCTTCACTTTGGGTGATAGAAACGGATGCATCTCGCTCACGCACCGCTGCAATCACAGGATGGCGACTGATGGCCTTGATATGCGCGACTATGCCCATCAACTCCAGTTCTTGGCTGGCGTTATGCACATCTACCGCAGCAGGTGCGAGCAAGATTTCGGCGCGATTGAATAGACTCGGGATTTCCTTGTGGGACACATGGTCCGCAGGCCGATAATCCGGATGCAAATCAGTGTAGAGCAACCAGCCCTTGAGCAAACGGGTACGCCCACGGATTTGTCTGAAGCGGCCTAAGAGTTCGAGTAAACGCCCCTGCACTACGCTCAGTTCCTGGGCGCAGTCGCTCATGGTTTCCTGCAAAGTCGTCACTAAGAGTTTGCGCAGTTCACGTATATCGCCAGCGATTTCGCCTAGCTCACTAAACTGGAACATCTCTAAGCCATTAAGCAATTCAGACACTTGGCTTTGAGCTAATTCGTTTTCGCGGATCTTAGCGTTGATCGTACCAACGTAACCGAACTCGTTATTAATGCGGCCCCAGAGCACCCGGATCGAATAACGCAGACTGTCGGCGAAACTATACACATGCTCGCTTAAATCGGATAAATAGGCCTCGGCGGCGCTGTAATCTGAGCTGTGACGCGCTTCTTTGTAGTGGTCGGCCAAGGTTTTAATGGTCGCTAAAGCCGAACCGACATTAGAGTCGATTTGGCGATTGCGCTCGTCACTTAAACCTTCTTCGAGTAAGGCACGCACAGAACGCTTAAGCCGCAGCTCCTGATCTGGCTCTGGCCGCCATAAAATCCCTGCCTGTTTAAGCTTTTCGACCACGCTTGGATCGTGCGCATCCTCGTTAAGAGAGCCCGCCAAATAGGTATCCATAATAATGTCAGCATGGCGACCTAACTGCTTGAGCAGTTTCACACCCGCCTGATGTAAGTTACTGCTCATCATGGCCTCCTTGGTCGCAGCTTTTACCTAGGTTTAACAGTGCCAACATTAGATTAAGTCCCGCTGGGTCGCTGTTTCCGCCTGCGCTTCTAGGCTTAAACCTTCGGTTTCATCGATAAAACGAATGACTTCATACAGGTAATCCAGCTTGCCCGTGGCGATATAGATTTGCTTCTCCGCATTGGGTCGTACTAAATAGCCGAGTTCGACTAAGCGTTTGAAGACTAATTTGATTTGCGCATCGCTGTTAGTGCTGGTTGAGCCAAATAAACGATATTGGCTGAGCTTGGCTAACTGCTCACGGAACGCCGGCGTGTCTTCGATACGGCTTTGCAGCTCGGTTAAACGCACGGGCGCACCTTCGCTCAGCGGCGCATCTTGGCCACTGGCTTCTTGCACTAATACCAACCATTCCACCAGCGGGATCAATGCCTGACAGATATCTTTAAACTGCGATGAAATCACTTTACGTTCGGCATCGCCTAACTGTAAGTAACCGCAGAAGAACACATCACCTTCGGCGGCAGACGCCACGGTACGGTTGATTTGATTGAGATAAGCTTCAACCCGCTCGCGGGTACTGCTATTTTTAAGGGCGCGCCAGCCTTCTTCATTGGTGGTGCGACAAATAAACTCGCCCTTGAGTAACAGCTCAATCAAAGCGCCAGTGCCAACTAATACGGTTTGGGTTGCATCACTCATTAGATGGTCTCCTTCGACAAACGCTTATTCAACATGTCGGCAATTGGGTTGACTTTAGGCTTAACCACCTGCAACTTCTTAGTTTGTTTGTTGATAATGTAACGATTAGCGAACAAGTTCAGCACCTCAGACTCAGGGTTCGGGAAGGCGCCCAGCACACAAATATTGTTATTTTCGCAGGCATCGAAAATCTTCTTCACGTTGGTATGGTGCAAAGTGCCCAACTCATCAATTGGCCAGTGAATGGTCACATCGGCGCGGCCACGCAGCAAGCGCGTGAATGCCAACAGGAACTTACACAAAATCAGATACGCCATACCGTGGCTTGAGGATTCGTTAAGCTGTCTGTCGGTGCGGATAATTAAGTCGCTGTTACCTTCTTTAAGGCGCAGCTCGATTTCCAGCAACTTGGAGATGCCCCCCGTTAATGCGGCACGACCTATAATATCCAAGGCGCGGCGCATGCTGTTGGTGTAATCCTCATCGGGCAAGCCATTAAAACCATCGGCTTTCCAATGTTTAAAGGCTTTGACGAACTGTTCAAGCTCAGGCCAGAACTCTAACTCACTGATGCGCGAGCGAATACGCACAGCCGATTCAGACACGCCATCGAGGAATAACTCTTCGCCCACTTCGAGGGTAATACGCGCACTTTGGGACGCGATGCGGCGGTCGATATCAGCTAACACATCGTAGAAGGCGGTTAAGTCGACGCCGAAAATCCGTCCTTGCTCACGCAGCGCAGTAATCGATTGCGGCACGATCACGTTCAGCAATTGCTCAAGCTGTGGCACTAACTTACGGTAATCCAGCAGACGAATACCTTTATCGTTGATAAAGCTCGATTCTTCGCGGGCACGCTCCCAGGTTTCGGCAAGGCCCGAACCCGACTTGCTGGCGATCACTGAGTCAAAATGCTCCACATATTGCTTCACTGATCCCATCAGGTAATCGCGTTTTAGCAGCAAATCCTCACCTTGGCGCAGACGCTCGCCTAGGCTGCCTTGGGCTTCTTCATTATTGGTCGGTAACTTAAGCTCGGCGAGTTTACGCATTACGGCACGTAACTTAGTTAAGTTTTCAGAAGCTTCAACCTGCGCCGCATCGGACGCTTTACGCTCGGTTTCAAGTTGTTGACGGCGAGTCTTAACATCCTGAGTTTTCGCCTTAAGCTGTTGATCGATTTCCGATACCGCGCGCTTCACATCGCTAAGCTGAGTTTGCAGTTTAGGTTTGCGCGCAAGCCAAGTGTGTTGATACCAATCGTCGAAGCGCAGTACGTCGCTGCGACGCTGCTCGGCGCGGCTAATTTTAGTTTCTAAATCACGAATTTGTTGCTTGAGTTTGAGGATATTATCCTCATCCACACCGCGGGATTTAAGCTCGTTTTTGTACCAAGTCTCACAGGCTTTCTGCTCGATTTTGGCACTTTCGCGGCGTCCTTCAATGGTCGCTTTAATTTGGCCGAGTTGATTGTCGAGCGCGCCGATAACTTCCTGCCAATAGGCATTCTTTTCCATGCGCGCTTCAAGCGCTTGCTCTTTTTGATCTTCGAGCCAGAGTTCGTGCTGATGTTTAAGCTGTTTTAGCTCACCATCGAGTTGAGTCAGTCTTTGTCCAGCATGGGCTTTACGCTCGCTCAATGCTTTGTTGATTTTCTCTTGCTCGCTGCGCTTTTCATCAAATAGGCGACGCAGATCGTCACGGCTATTTTTGTACGCCGTGCGGGCAAAAGTCAGTTCACGACTGAGATTATCCAACTCGCCATTAATGGCCACCAGCTGAGATTCGGCCTCGGCCTGCATTTCTTGGGCACTAGTGTGGGCTTCTTCGGCTTTGCTTAACCGAATACGCAGCTCTTGTTCGGAGGCGGCATATTCAGGCACATCGATCGCTTTAAGATCTAAATGCACGCCAAAGAAAGCTTCGCTCGATTCAGTCACTAAGCTTGGATGTAAATCAGTGCGATGCAGTAGTTCAGGTGCGATCACTTTCCCTAAACTTTGCTCCCAGCCTTGGGATTCTTTACGCAGAAACTCCAACAGGGTGTGGGATTGCGGGAACAGCATGTGGTGCAGTTCATCCAGCGCAGTTTGACGCTCATTCACCCTTAAGGTGGCGATACGCAAGGCTTCGTTGGCTTGATCGCGTTTAGCTCTGAGCTTGCGCTCATCGCTGCTTAAACGTTCGACCTTGGCATTACAGCTTTCTTGTTCTTCGTCAGCGCGGTGGATACGTTCGTCGAAAATCGCTAGGCTTAGCTTTTCTTCTTCGGTGTAAGTCACACCATCGACACGCAATTTAAGCTCGGCAGCAGTGAGTTTGAATTGGTATTCCTGCTCGCTAAAGCTAGCCTTGCCCGCATCCATTTGGTTGCGCCATTGCAGCTCTAGGGCGTCGATATCGGTGCGCGCCACTTCACGTTGTTTATCGCGGGCTTCACGCTGCTTGTCTTGGTCGCTATGCAGGCCTTCAAGCTCGCGGTTTAACTGCTCGCCAATCTTACTGCGACGGGCATTGTACGCAGCCTCAATGTCTTGATGCTTCTCGGTTTGCAGCTTATGGCGTTCACTTAGGTTTTCAACATCAGTGCGCCAGTTTGGCAGCATCTCAAGATCGGCCTTGGCTTGCTCTATGTTGGCATCTAAAAAGGCAGCGTGCTGATCTTCAATAGCATCGAGCTCATACTCGCACTTTGCCACATCGCCCTTAGCTGCTGATAAATCGAGATTGAGCTCATCGCGCTGCTCTTTCCATTCATCATCAAGCAATCTGAGCTTTAAATTCAGCTCTTTAGATAAGGTTTGCTGAATATCTTGGCGATCGGCTTCTAAGGTTTCATCGTTGCGATAACCACGGGATAAACTCGATAAACGCAGTTCGGCGCTGAGCAGTTGGTTAAATTCTTGCTCGAGTTTCTCAAACTCAGGGCGAATGACTTCAAAGCCTTGGATAAGTTGGCTCTCACGGATCCATGCTTCAACGCGCTGCGGATTCAAACGTGAGCTGGGCGGATTAACCCCATCTTCCTCTAAAATGGCGGCGATCATGGATTTGACCGTCTCCATCTTGCCTTCTTTGGAGTGCACCGCTTTAGCGAGTTTTTCGATGTGGCGCAGGGAATGCTCGCCCTCACACAGGGCAAATTGGCGTGCATAACCGCGTAGTTCGCTGCGGTTGCTGCCCGTGCTTAATAGGGTGCGATCATTTTGAATAATGGCGCGATATTCACGGGTATTAAGCAAATTAGTGGTGGCGATACCGGCACGTTTTAAATCACGGCCTAATTCCGCCATGGTGTGGCACAGAATAGTGTCGCCATTTTGCGATTTAATATAATCGCTTAGCTCAAAACCTTTGGCGATAAAACGATAGTTAACGCCCTTACCATCACCCGCCGAGGCCAACACGGCTTGATACAGTAAGCCATCGGCCTTTTGATATTCGTAAATGATGTAGCTTGAATCGTGTGGCAAATACCAACGCTCGAAACTGTCGCGGGTCGAAGGCACCACGCGGCTTGGGTATTCACCATAAAAAACAGGGACTAGACGTTGTAATGTCGTTTTACCCGAGGCGTTAGTACCACAAATGTTGGTATGACCATTGAGGGCGAGTTCCACCACGCCCGGAAGGTGCGTATCAATCAGCACAATACGAATCAAGCTTGCCATTTCATTCCTTATGCAAACAGGAGAGTCTTATCTAAGCTGCAGAAGCTTCTACACAAATAAGAGAAAACAATCCAAGAGGGCCACTGACATTAAAATCGTCACTGTAAATAAACACTTTAAAAAAGTGACTAAAAAGTGATGTTAAAAATCGTGGCCTAAAAATAGTGCCCCTAAAATAAGGCAATCACAGTGTATTGGCAATTAAGCGGCGATGCACTAATGCCTTGGCTCACATCTCAGCCCATTGCTCAGCAAAAACATAACCCTATAGCTAGGCTCAAATCAAACGGCCAATCATACGACAACTTAGCCAAAATAGGCGGCTAACAAAGCGGCAATTAGCGCGATAAAAGGTAAATTCCAGCGGATTTATTCGAGACGCAGGCGTTCGGCAATCCGACTGTAGATCAGCATCATTTCCGCCAGCGATCCCACTTGCATGCCTTTCATCAAATTGGCGCGGTGGATCTCAACCGTGCGCATGGCAATACAGAGACTATCGGCGATCTCTTGGTTCTTCAGTCCTTGGGCAATCAGGTTGAGTATTTCCCGCTCCCTTGGCGTGAGCGCTTGATAAGTCTCAAGATACTGATTGTCTTGATGATGCGCCTTGGTATGTTCCAACGCTTTGACAACCGCTTCGGCTAACTTAGCGCCATCGGCGGGCTTTTGGAAAAAATCCACCGCACCTAATTTAAGCGCATCTACCGCCATTGGCACATCGCCATGGCCGGTGAGATAAATCACCGCTAGCGGACTATTTTTTGCCACTAATTCAAGGTGCAACTGTGGGCCACTCAAACCCGGCATACGCACATCGACCAGCACACAACCCGGTAGTGTTAAGTCAACTGTGGTAAAAAAGGCTTCGGCACTATCAAAGTCGGTGATCTTAAGGCCATAACTTTCAAGCATAAAACGCAAAGAACGACGCACTGAGTCATCGTCATCGATTAAATACACAGGTAAGGCAAGACTCATTATTGTGCTCCATTGGGTTCAGATTTACGCGGTATAGCCACCTGCGCTTGGCAACCGCCACCCATAGCACTTTCTAAGCTAAACGTACCACCATGGCTCTCGGCAATATCACGGCAAATCACTAAGCCTAAACCTAACCCCTCTGATTTAGTGGAATAAAATGCTTGCATCAGCAGACTGGTCTCTTCGGTTAACCCTGTGCCATTATCTGTGACTGTCAGCAAGAGCGTACATTCTTGATAGCGAAGATCGATATCGATCGTAGGTGTGTATGGCTTTTGCGTGATGCTCTGTTCGGTGCCACTGGATTCAAGCTCTAACCGCTGAACGCAGGCGTCAAAGGCATTTTTCAGCAAGTTAAGCAACAACTGCTGCATGCCAACTTCATCGAGGGACTGTAAATAGGGTTCACCATTCACATTGACGGCAAGGTTTATCTGATGTTGTTCAAACTCATAGGCGAGCAGCGGCACAGTATCATTGACTAACTCATGCAGATACAAAGGCTGTTTTGACACAGGTCGCTTCTTCAATAAATTACGTAAGCGACTGATAATACTGTCGGCGCGTGTGACTTCCTGCTGGATCAGCGCCAATACAGATTGCAACTCCTCAGGGCTCGTCCCCCGCTGTAATCGCACTTCGGCGCCATGACAATAATGGCCAATCGCCGCCAAAGGTTGATTGAGTTCATGGGAGAGACTCGCGCCAAGCTCGCCCGCGATAGCAATACGTTGGGCATGTTCCAGTAACGCACGGTTTTCATTGAGCTGGCGCTGAGTGTTAATCAACTCACGGCCACGACGACTAAAGCGGTATTCAAGCCAAAAATGATACACATTGAGTAAAACCAAAATCCCTAAAACAAGCCAAGCCCATTGTTGATGTAACTTGATCCACTGCCACGCTCTTTGCCACCATGGTGCCTGCAAAGGGTGCATATCGAGATCTTTAAGCAGTTGATCGATCGCAAGCTGACTCACGGCCGTGGTCCAGCCCGCAGAATCAGCAGACTTAGCGGCGAGATGATCTTCAGGCAGCGCTAGCAAAGCTTGAGTCACACTTTTAGCCAGAGACTGGGAGGCGCGATTAGTCTTTGCCATAGACCAGTTGGGATAAAGGTGAGTCGAGACTTGGCAATTAAATCCCGCAGGCGCTTGATTATCGAGCACTCGATAATGGGCGATATTAATAAGACCTTCCGTCTGCATCTGCTCAAGCTGACACACTGGCACCACAGCCGCATCCAGTCGATTGTCTTTCGCCGCATCATCACCACTTTTTTGATCATCTAACTGATACAACAAATTATCTAGCGGAAACCCCAACGGAATGATCTCTCCCACAAAGCGAGGCAAATCTATGCCCTTTAGCTGCGCTTCGTACACTAAGGTCAAGTAACCGCCGAAGGCATTTTTCGATACGATCCCGAGTCGACGTCCCTTAAGATCAATTAAGGTGTGATAGGGTGAATCGGCGCGCACCACCAGCGCCGAGCCCACTTGCATTGCCGCGCCATTATTTAACGGACTGCGCAGGGTCGCCAACCAAGTAAGGGAATATTGCCGTGCCAGCAACACGGATTGCCCTGGGTTTGTGATCACAAAATCGAGCCCTTGGGTTTCAACACCCTTAGCTAGCTCATCAAGGGTGAGAGGATGTAACCTAAAGTAACTGTTGGGAATTTGGGTTTCGAGCCACCCCATCAAAGGTTGCCAGCGGTTGATGGTTGCCTTATAACCGCGGATGGCTAACACGCCAACATCGACCACTTGATAACTGGGCTCTTCGATAGCAACTTGAGCAACAACCTCAGGGTCAGTTAAGCCCGAATGCACACTTTGATTCAGTGGCTGCGAAGCAAACACCTTAACCGAAGCCAGCAAGCATAGGAATAACACTGCGTTCCTTGGCTTTTTTCTCGGTATTGCCACGGAATGTGGAGTGCTCAGAATCGATAACGGCCACTTGACCGATACAGCTAAGCGAAACACATTTTTCATCATCCTCAATAACATGAAATGCAATCCTTTATCCCCAGTCACTCACACTAAAATCAAGTCCAACTCAAGCTAAGAAAAGGCCAAACTCAAGTAACAAAAAATAAAACCCTAGCATTTTGAAGGCTATTCTAACGGATATTTGTTGCGCTAGATCAAGTCCACACCCGATATGTGGAAAACCACTATAGTTATGCCGCCTCCCCTTTTACAGAATGCCTGTAAACCTCGCCATAAACCTTAACTCTAGGTCTATGAGCCAGTTTATTCGCCATCTGCAAGTAGTGAAGGAAATCTGTATGGACAAGAGTAAACGTCAGTTTCTCGGCAAAATGGCCAGCGTCAGTGTTGGCGCCGCACTCATCCCTGTCGTGCAAGTGTATGCACAGGATGATAAGCGCAGCCCTCAAATGCACAGTGCCAGCGAAGACCAAGTGGGTAAACGTTACGGTATGGTGATCGATCTACGCCGCTGTGTGGGCTGCCAAGCCTGTACCGTCGCTTGCACTATCGAGAATCAACCGCCCCTCGGGCAATTTCGCACCACAGTGCAGCAGTATGAAGTCTCGCAGCAGGAAGATACCACTCCGCCTGCGTTTTTAATGCTACCAAGACTTTGTAATCACTGCGAAAACCCGCCCTGCATCCCCGTTTGTCCTACGGGCGCGACCTTCCAGCGCAAGGACGGCATAGTGGTCGTCAACAATGAATGGTGTGTTGGTTGTGGCTATTGCGTGCAAGCCTGCCCCTATGATGCGCGCTTTATCAACCACGACACCAATACCGCCGACAAATGTACCTTCTGCGCCCACAGGTTAGATGCAGGGTTACTGCCCGCCTGTGTCGAAACCTGCGTAGGAGAAGCCCGTGTGATTGGCGATCTGAATAATCCCAACAGCCAGATAAGCCAACTGCTCGCCGCCAACAAAACCGATATCAAGGTGCTCAAACCGACGGCCAACACTGCGCCACGGGTGTTCTACATCGGCATGAGCAGCGCTTTTGAGGACAAGATTAGCGGCCAAGCCCCCGTTAGAACCTTACTTACCGATACTGGCGAGGAGATCCACCATGGTCATTAAAGAAATCTTTACCCCAGATATCGCCATTACTTGGCTACCTTGGGCAGTGCAATACTTTTTTATGATGGGGCTCGCCTACGCCAGCGTATGGGTAGCGACAATACATTTGTTCAGCCAACCCAAACCAGATGACAGATTGCTGAAGCTCTGCGCCTGTTTAATGTTAACCGCAGGCATAGTCGCCCCTATCGCCTTACTCGCCGATTTACACCAACCGCTGCGGGCTTGGCATTTTTATGCGCAAGTTCGCCCTGATTCTTGGATGTGGTATGGCGCCTTTTTACTGCCCGTATTCTCGGGCACCAGCGCAGTGTTTGCTTGGCTGCTACTGCGTCAATATCTGCCTAAGCGCACCACGAATCAAGACTCAGATTGGGTGAATAAAATAGGCCAATTACTGAGATTCGGTGATTGGAACAGTGACAAATTCATCAAGCCGATCGCACTGATCACGGCCCTGAGTGCCTGCAGTATCGCCCTCTACACTGGCATGGAAACCATGGCCATTGAGGCGCGGCCACTGTGGCATACCTATTGGCTGCCACCTTTGATGGCAATGAGTGCCCTGCTCGCCGCCTGCGGCACTTTGGTGGTACTGAATCGACTATTAAAGGGCTACCAACAGCGCACCCAAGACAGCCTATTACTCTGGGTAAGAGCAAGTTTTGGTCTATTCGCCCTATGCCTTATCGGCTGGGCGTTATTCGATAAGGGCTCGGCCCCTGAAGCCGCATTATTGCTTGAAACCAGCCCAAGCTGGCAACTTGCTGCAATCTGGGTACTGGTCACACTCGCCGTGCTGGCACTGATGCTCGCCATTCGTCACTTACCCAATATGGCAATGCTAATCATCAGCCTCACGGCCATTCACCTTGCGTGGGGATTTCGCTGGATAGTGCTAATTCAAGCGCAAACCGATCCTAAATACGGCGCAGGGACTTACCTCTATCAACTACCTTGGGGACCCGAAGGGCTATTAGGCATAGCCGGTACCTTCGGCCTCTGGTTAGCATTAATGGCGCTGGTCTCCGAACTTATTCGCCACACGCCTGCGGCAAAACTTGCTCGCTGAGCACCCAAATAGTTTACAGAATTAAGGAGTCCATCATGGATAAGAGTAAACGTCGTTTTATCAAAGGGGCCGCTGTAACGGGTGGTGTGGGATTATTTGCTGCGGGTTATAGCCATACATTAGCGCAAATAGGTAAAGGTGTCGTCAATGGTACCTCAGGAAAACCAACCCAAGATCCGCTGCACGGCAATTCCTTAGCACCTGAATACAAAATCGATTTACAGTCAGGCCAGTTAATCAGCAATGACGATCAACGCATCGCCAATACTATGTGCTTAGGTTGCTGGACCAAATGCGGCGTGCGCGCTCGTATCGATCAAAAAACCGATAAAATCATCCGTATCAGTGGCAATCCTTATCATCCGTTGTCATCGCGGGAACATATCGATTTCGATACACCGATCAAAACCGCCTTTGTTGGGCTTAGCGCCTTTCAAGAACAGGGGCAGCAAGGACGTTCCACCGCCTGCGCCCGCGGTAATGCCATGCTAGAACAATTAGATAGCCCACACCGCGTCACACAATGTCTTAAACGTGTGGGTAAGCGCGGCAGCGGCCAATGGCAGAGCATTAGCTTTGAGCAATTGCTGAATGAAGTCGTCGAAGGTGGTGATTTATTTGGTGAGGGGCAAGTCGAAGGCTTAAGAGCGATTCGTGATATCGCCACGCCACTCGATACCAATAATCCAGAATACGGCCCTAAAGCTAATCAGTTACTGGTATCAAACGCCTCAGATGAAGGCCGCGATGCCATTATCAAACGCTTTACCTTCAACAGCTTTGGCACCCGAAACTTTGCCAACCACGGCGCTTACTGTGGATTTACCTACCGCGCCGGAGCAGGCGCTTTATTGGATGATTTGAAAAAATACGCCCACTTGAAACCCGATTGGGACCATAGCGAATTTTTACTCTTTATCGGCACTTCACCGCAGCAATCGGGCAATCCCTTTAAACGCCAAGCAAGACAATTGGCTAACGCGCGGGTGAATAACACCAATTTCAGTTATGTGGTGGTGTCGCCCATGCTACCCAATACCTCGAATCAACCTTGCGCGGGTAACAATACTTGGCTGCCGATCCGCCCCGCCACCGACTCGGCACTCGCCATGGGCATGTTGCGCTGGATTATTGATAATCAGCGCTACGCCGCCGATTTTTTGAGTGCGCCCAATGTCGATGCAGCAAAAGCATCAGGTTACCGTGGTTTTAGTAACGCAGGCTTCTTGATCGTCAGCGAACCTACCCATCCAAGATATGGCCAATATCTCTTTGCCAGCGATCTTGGCTTACCTTTCGACGGCAAAGCCTATGGCGAGCAAGACTCGCAGTTGGTTGTCGATGCCGCGAGTGGCAAGATAGTTTTCGCGAGCCAAAGTCAGAAAGCCAAGCTCGACGTTGACCAAAACGTCGACACGCCTAAGGGAATGATTGCGGTTAAATCTAGCTTCCAACTGTTAAGTGAAGCGGCGCAGAGCTTCGGGATGGCACAATATGCCAAGGAGTGCGATATCAGCGAAGCGCAAATTATCGCCCTTGCAGATAAATTTACTAGCCATGGCACTAAGGCCGCGGTGATCTCCCACGGCGGCACAATGAGCGCCAATGGTTTTTATAGCGCTTGGGCAATCATGATGCTCAACGCCATGATAGGTAACATCAATTTAAAAGGTGGCGCATTAGCTTCCGGCGGTTCCTTTCCCGCCTTTGGTAAAGGCCCAAGGTATAATCTGCAGGAGTTTGACGGCATGGTCGAGCCTAAGGGCGTATTCCTATCGCGATCTAAATTCCCCTACGAGAAAACCTCAGAGTATCGCCGTAAAGTCGAAGCGGGCGAATCACCTTATCCAGCCAAGGAGCCTTGGTTCCCGATTTCATCGCCCTTGCTTGGCGAACATTTAACCGCGGCGGTGCACGGTTATCCCTATCGACTCAAAGCATGGATTAACCACATGGGCAATCCGATTTATGGTCAAGCGGGCCTAGGTGAAGCCATTGGTGAACAACTGAAAGATCCCAAAGTGCTGCCACTGTTTATCAGTATCGACAGCTTTATTAACGAAACCTCGGCGCTATCGGATTATATCGTGCCCGACACATTAACTTACGAGTCATGGGGTTGGAGCCCTTCGTGGCATGGGACTCTGACGAAGGAAACGACAGGTCGCTGGCCGATTGTCGAACCAAGGGTCACAAAAATTGCCAGTGGTGATGTGGTCTGCATGGAGTCTTTCTTAAGCCAAGTGGCGATGAAACTGCAACTACCCGGCTTTGGCGAAAATGCCGTTAAGGCCGCCGATGGCAGCTTACATCCGTTAACGCGCGCGGCGGATTACTCACTTTACGGCGCCGCTAACGTGGCCTATTTGGGTAAAGCCGTCGCCGATATTAACGCTGAGGACATGTATCTTAGCGGTGTGAGTCGCATTCAAGCCGAACTCAATACCAGACTCAAGCCAGATGAAGTCAAAAAAGTTAGCTACTTATTTGCCCGCGGCGGCCGCTTTGAAAATATGAGCGGTGCACGGGATGAAGTGGGGAATCCAACCAAGGTTTGGCCAAAACCTATGATGCTGTGGAATCCCGAAGTGGGCAGTCGCCGTAACAGTCTCACAGGGGAATTTATGAGTGGCTGCCCACGCTTATATCAACCCGCCTTAGCCAATGGCACACCGCTCGATAAGGTGTTTAATAAATCACAATGGCCTTTGCTGATCAGTAGTTACAAATCCCACACCATGAGCTCTATGAGTATTGGCTCGGATCGTTTGCGCCAAGTGCACCCTAATAATCCAGTGCGACTGAACGAGAAGACCGCCAGTCGCTTTGGGATCAGCACAGGTGACACGGTCAAGATCAGCACGCCCAACGGCAGCGTTATTGCCTTAGTGGAATGTGTTGCCGGAGTGCACCCTGACTGCATCGCTATCGAACACGGTTATGGCCATAAGGAACTCGGCGCGCGGGACGTAGTGATCGACAACCTTAAAATCGCCGCCAATCCGCTGATCCGAGTCGGCATCAATATGAACGACTTGAATCTGTTTGATCCGAGTCGCCACGGCCGCTACCCGCTGGTGGATTGGGCAAGTGGCGCTTCGGCCAGACAAGGGCTACCAGCTAAGATTGAAAAACTAAGCTAACCGCCGAGCATAGATGACACTTAAGAAGCTGCCCTTTGGCAGCTTTTTCTATGGCCTTAATTCAATCTGATTAAGTCTAATCGCATCATTAATGCTTTCTAGCTATGCCTATTCGCGAATAAACCGAGGAATAGTGATCTTTTTTACTCAATTTAGGTATATAGATCCGGATCACGCGTTTCATAGAAATAAACCACATATTAAAATCACAGCTATATTTATCAGTATATCTAGCTCGAAATATCGAGCTTTCAATAAAGAACTGCAGTTTTTGAGTCAGTTAGACTCATCAGGAGTATCTCAGTGTTCAACTCTTCATTACGTAAAAGCCTAGAAGTGAGTGAAAGTAAACGCCAAGAGGCGGAGTCGATCATCGACTCGATTAAGCACAGTATTGCCACAGTAGAATTTACGCCTGATGGAATAATTCTCGATGCTAATGCGTTGTTTTTAAAAACGGTAGGTTATTCACTTAATGAAGTCGTAGGCCAACATCACAAACTATTTTGCTCAGCGGCTTATGGTAATTCTGCTACCTACCAGCAATTTTGGAGCAATCTAAAAGCAGGTCATCCACAGGAAGGCAATTTTGCACGAGTGAATAAAAATGGCCAAGAGATCTGGCTTAGAGCCACTTACTTCCCCATAAAACAGGCAGGTAAAGTCGTTAAAATAATGAAAACAGCCGCTGATATCACCCAAGATAAGCACCAACTTGACGACCAAGCGGCCATTTTTAATGCCTTGAATCGCTCGCAAGCCATTATTGAATTCACTACCGATGGCACGATTTTGAAAGCCAATACTAACTTCTTAAAGACAATGGGATTTAGCAAAGAGCAGATTATTGGTAAACACCATCGTATTTTCTGTTTTGATGAGTTTTATCGACAAAATCCACACTTTTGGGACGATCTAAAGCAAGGTCGATATAGCAGCGGTCTCTTTGAACGTAAAAATGCTTATGGCGATTCGATTTGGTTAGAAGCGGCATACAATCCTATTATGGATGAGCAAGGTAAAGTAGTTAAAGTGATTAAATTTGCGAGCGATATCAGCAAGCGGATCGAGCAAAGCCACGCTGTACGTGAAGCCGCCAATATTGCACTGACCACGTCACAACGTACCGTCGAGCAAGCAGAACAAGGCGTACATTTACTCAATGCGACGGTAAATACCTCTAATGCTATTGCCGAGCAAACCCATAAAGCGACCTTGGCGATAACTCAACTCAATGAACAATCTCAAAGTATTCAAGCGATAGTCGCAACCATTAGTTCGATTGCCGATCAAACTAATTTACTAGCATTAAATGCCGCAATTGAGGCCGCACGAGCGGGGGAACAAGGCCGAGGTTTTGCCGTTGTCGCCGATGAAGTAAGGCAGCTTGCTTCCAGAACCAGTAAATCAACCAGTGAGATTGCCGCCGTCGTCACTAAAAATACACAACTCACCACAAGTGCAACTAGCATGATGAACGAAGTTGAAGGTATTGCACTGGAAGGAAAACAACAGTTAGCGGAGGTAACATTGGTGATGGGAGAAATACGTAGCGGCGCGGAAAACGTCTCAGCAATCGTGTCGCAGCTATCAGTCAATAACAATTAATTGCTAACATTTAATCGCGCTATCAAGGATTGCATGGCGCTTTATCTAAAAGACAAAACGCCAACCTATTGCTTTTACGTCAATCAATAATCAGTTTTACGACCTTCATAGGTGGCGCGCATTTGCTGTACAAGAACCTCATCGTAAGCACGTAATCCACTCATCACTAAGGTTTTGATACCTGTGCCAACTAAAGTGTCGCCACTGTGTAATTCAAAATGCAATGTCACATCGCCACGTTTACCGTCGATTTTTAAATCTTGGCCAACGAGTGATAAGGTCACTTGCACAAAATCGAGGGTAGTTAAGTCAAACGACATACTTTCGTAAATCACTAAAGGCCGTTCTGGGTTGATCATCACTTGATGTTGTTTCATCAAAGGGATCAGAATATCGATAAAATTATGCCCAGAGAAAGCAACATATTGACGAATAAAGGATTCGGTCTGCGCATCGCAACAACTCACATCGCCATGACGGCTGACATTAAGATAGGTTTTTTCACGACTATCGCGAATCGAAAAACTCTCGCTCACTTGTTCAGGGAATTGCAGTTCGACGCTATCACCCACCATACCCGCAAAGCTAAACTTCATGCTCTGGCTCAAACCATATTGAGTCAATACTAGGGCAAACAGTAAATCTCCCGGTACGCAAAAGCGTTTTGCCCCCACATCGTGGATAGGATTAAAGTCCTGCGCAATTTTCTTCGCGAAGTCACTGGCTTGTTGTGCTGAAACGGAAATAGCTTGATTTTGCTTAGAAAAATAAGGCGCTAGAAACATATAAACTCTATTTGTAATAACTCAATACAGGGATGGATAACAAAATTATCACGAGTTTACCTTAAATTAGGTATTTAACTCACCCGATGACTTGACCCACGTAAGGCGTACAAAGTAACACCCTGCCCACATTTGTAAAGCCAAACAAATGACAGGGGTATCAGGATCTGTTGACGTTTCAGGTTCATTCTGCAGATATTAGGCGGAATTTTATGCAAGATAGAGCCTTTATGGCGTGATGACGCGACATATAACAGCCGATAATGCCGCAGAAATGTTAGCTAAATAAGGCCGTTTTCATCCCTCGTGACTCATTTAAAATAACTCAACATCATTTATCGTTTGGCGAGCAATACCTTGTCAGAACAAATAACATCTAAAACGTAAGTATTGCCTAGCCACCGATAAGCCAAGGAATAAATCGTTAGACCTTTTTAAATTCACGCTTTAACTGAAAACCATCGTCAGTGGCTAACTGCTCTAGCACTTCGATACGCTGACGAAGGATGGCTAACTCGGTCTGAAAAGCTTGGTTTTCGGCCACTTGCTCACAAGTCGACACACCTTGTTTGTTGCGGATTTTCATTATAGCGACCACATATCCGCCAACAATTGTGAGTATTGGGATAAGTAAAGCGAGGGCACCAGTGTTCATCGTCATTTCCTTTATCTATTGGCGTTATCGTTATCAAGCTCAAAATTTAGATCTGCTTATGACGCTTAATCAATGTCAAAGTCAGAACATGGAAATAAGTATGCGCAAGACAACCGCAATCAACCAGTGACAAAAGTCATGAGATTTAGCGAAACAGTGTCATTCTTTATCAAAACTATCCACAACAATAGCGCCCATAGAGGCTGGCATAGTGATCACTATGATCCGTTTTATAGAGGTTAGTGGGTCCTCAAAAAATGGCACTTTATCGAAGCAAAGCAGCACGAGGAAAACCACGAGGGCAGTGAGCAAATACGCCACCACGATACGAAAAATAAACACAGGAACGCGGGAAGCAATATTCTGTTGGAACACGCTGTGATAGGTGAATACCCCAAGAAAGAGCAGCGATAAACTAAAAAGCATACCGATATTCAATAAAGGTAAAGTCTCACCGAGATGCCACGCTTCCTCAGAAAATGCAACGGGGACCGCAAGGGCAAAAGCCCCTACGCAAACTTGGCTTGCATCTTCGGTGTTAAAACTAAATTTCATACTGATCGCTCCCTAATCTTCCAATCTATTTGATTAGTCGAAAATAACGTTCGGTGAAGATGCGCTTATTACTGGGGTATTAAGTGCGATACAGCACTTTAACCACATGCCAGCCAAACTTAGTTTTCACTATATGTGGCACCAGTAATTCACCTGAAAATGCAACCTTATCGAACTGTGGCACCATTTGGCCTTTTTTGAACTCGCCTAAATCGCCACCTTTTTTGGCCGAAGGGCAAGAGGAAAAACGCTTAGCGAGCACAGCAAAATTAGCACCATTATTCAGCTGCTTAACAATATCCTCAGCCTGTTCTTTGTGTTTCACTAAAATATGCACAGCGGCAGCGGTTTTAAACATGTCATTTCTCACTTTGGATTAACGTCCCGTGCAAAGGGAAGATTGGCGCCCCGAGTTTGCCCTCGATCACACCACTTCCATCGGCGCAGGTTCTACTGACTAAAAGGTTTTATATCCAACGCATAAGTGCGTTATTGGCCCATTATCGCCCCTATTAACCTAGAAAATTTTCTGCCACCACTGCAAAGGGTCGCCGCAGTTATTCACAGGACGATAGGTCGCAGCTAATGCCGGAAGCGCATCGACATTGCTGCAAGTGGATTCCTTAGCCACACCTGTATCTCGGTCAAAAAAGCCCTTCACTACGCCGTTCACAGGGATTGAGCGCAGACTAATAGGTGGACGTTCCTTTAAGAAGGCAAGATAAACGGCCATGGCGCCACTGCTACCATACAAACTGGTTTTGCCGTTATCGTCACGCCCAACCCAAATGGCGGCGACATTACGCTCATCAAAGCCCGCAAACCAAGAGTCGCGGCTGTCGTTACTGGTGCCAGTCTTACCCGCAAGTCCAACGCCAGGGAAAGCATTACCTAAACGCGTCGCCGTTCCCGTATTTACCACTTGCTGCATAGCAAATTGAATTAAGAAATCTGTCTCAGGTGCTATAGCTTGCTCTTTAGGCAATCGCGTCACTGGCAATGGGTTCTTATCAGAATCTAGCACAGCGGTCACTGTGGTTAACTTACGGTAAACACCGCTATCAGCTAAGGTTTGGTACACTTGCGCTACCATTAATGGCGAGCCATTGACGGCGCCGAGTAACATGGAGGGATACTCGTTTAACGGCTCCTGCCAACCCGATTTAGCCAATGTTGTTGCAACCGCATCCACACCCACAGCAATCCCAAGGTTTACCGTCGGTACGTTCATCGACTTTTTCAATGCCGTTAACAAAGGCACCTGACCACTGAACTTCTTATCAAAGTTTTGTGGTGACCATGTCTTACCTTGCTCGCTTTTTAAGGTAATAGGTTGATCTTTAAGAGGTGTCGCTAAGGTAAATTGGCTATTAGGTGCCAGAGCCGTAGCATACACAAAAGGCTTAATTAACGAACCAATAGGACGACGAATTTCAACCGCGCGGTTAAAGCCATCAAATCCTGGGGTTTTATCGCCGACCATAGCCGCAATACCGCCAGTGTATTTGTCGGTCACGACCATACCAATCTGCAATGATTTATTGCTCTTATCTAAACTCTTGAGGGTTTGAGTCACCGCAATTTCGGCGGCTTCTTGGGCCATAGGATCGAGCGTGGTATAGATTTTCACCCCAGATTGCTTCAATAGCGCATCGCCATAACGCTCGTTCACTTCCTGTTTTACCAAGGCGAAGAAGGAAGGCAATTTTTGATGTGCTGGTTTATTGAGATTACGGATCCCTAAGGGTGACTCTACCGCCACCTTGTACTCCGCCGTGGTTAAATCCCCCGCATCCATTAACAAACGCAATACTAGATCACGGCGTTCTTGAATACGATCCGGATATTTCCATGGATTGTAGTAAGACGGTCCCTTAATCGCAGCCACTAAGAATGCCTGCTGGGAAATAGTCAACTCACTGATAGGACGGCCGAAATAGAAACGTGAGGCCAAACCCATACCATGGACGGCGCGGGATTTATCCTGCCCCATGTACACTTCGTTAAGATACGCTTCGAGGATTTCGTCTTTGCTGTAACGGAAATCTATAATCACTGCCATCAAGGCTTCGCGAACCTTACGCAGCAAGGAACGCTCACTCGAAAGGAAAAAGTTTTTCGCTAACTGCTGAGTTAACGTCGAGCCCCCTTGCACAGTGCGACCGGCGCTGATGTTCACAAAAGCCGCGCGCGCAATCGCGAAGGGATTCACACCATGGTGTTCATAAAAACTACGATCTTCCACCAGCAGTAACGCCTGCACGATTGACTTTGGCATTTCTTCGGTCGGCACAAACAGCCTGTCTTCACCGTCGCCAGTAATAATGCGGTCGAGCAATACAGGCTCAAGGTGGAATACGGCGAGTTGACGCTTGTCTGAGACTCGAGTGACCGAACTGATGCCATTGCTGTCGAAGCTGATCATGACTCTTTGTTCGACTTGATCGCCTTCTGGATGCAAAAACGGTCGACGCCACAATTCAATACGAGTGCTCGATGCCGAAAACTCTCCCACTTGGCGCGGGTTAGCGACTTTGCGATAGCCGAGCAACTTAAGCTCAGCCATCATTTGCGGATGGCTGACTGCCGCACCAGGGTACAGCGCCATAGAGCGGCTAAACACCTGTGCTGGCAAATGCCATTTTTGGCCTTCAAATTTTTGCGCAATAATTTGATCAAGATAAATGCTGTAAAAAGTCACTACAGCTAATCCAGCCAAGCCTAATTTCCAACTGATAGACCAAATTCGTCGAAATAAACCGCGGCCATGATTAGCCCGACGGGAAGCGGGTGATTTTTTTGTCGTCTTAGTTGTCATATCTACTTCATCATTCATGCATTTAAAGACATCAGCCATAGGCACAAAGCTAACGTGGTGCGAATCAAAGTGTTTCATAACAAAATGTTATAAAACCAGCGGCGTGGTGCTAGGGCTGAGCTAAACCCAAGGTTTTCTTCTTGGTAAATTTTGTCGGCAGTGTATTCACAGGGTCGTCTGGCCACAGATGTTTTGGATATCGACCGCGCATTTCCTTCTTAACTTCCACATAAGGTCCCTGCCAAAAGCTGGCTAAATCTGCCGTCAAGGCTAATGGACGCTGCGCCGGAGAGAGTAATTCCATCGTCACCTTTAGTTTGCCCTGCGCCAACATAGGACTCTGCGCCATGCCAAAGGTTTCTTGCAGACGTACACGCAGCAGCGCACGCCCAGACTCGTCGTATACTATTGGCGCAGAGGTACCAGTCACTAACGGCCAAGAGGTTGGCAATAACTCGTCAAGTCGCTGTTTCTGCTGCCAGCTCAAACAGTTTGCCACAAAACCAAAGCAATCAAGCTTAACTAATTGCGGCAGATTATTCACATTTTCGAGGTAAGGCGCCAGCCAAGTTTCTAGGCTCGCTAATAATGCTTCATCATCAACCTTGGGCCAGTCACTGCCCGCGTCAAACTCAGTTGCCAGTTTGAGCCTGTGTTGAAACTGTTCTAAGTTAGCGTTCCAATTGAGGATTTGTAATCCTTGCTGGCGAATATAGCCCAGTAAGGCCGCGACAATTTGCTTGCGCTCAGGCTTAGCAATCGTCTCGGCTTTTACTAAAATTTGTCCGACCTTGTATTGGCGCTGCGCAATCACTCGACCTTTAGCTTCATCCCAGCCACAGATCTCATGAATGTCCAGCAAACCTTTTAGCTCGCCGTCGAACAAGCTTGGCTGAAGCTGACTCGCTAAGTAAATCCGCCCAGCGTTTCTGCCTTCAGTTTCTTGAAAATCCGCCACCACCATCCACGGCGTTTGCGCCAATGCATCATCGGCTGCGAGCACGACGCCAGTACCATTGGCTAATTGGTAGCCCTCAACACCGCGGGCTTTAGCGATACGATCCGGATAAGCAAGTGCTAATAATAACCCCACATCGCTGTGGTGTGCATGGGTCGCTATCTTAGACAAATCCGCTGCTAATCCTAGCTTTTTCTGCCACTGTTTTGCCTGTTGCCCAGCTTGTCCATGACAGGCAAAGTGCAGGTAATTCATGATATCGGCGCCCTTTTTAGGCAAACCACGCGCCTCTAAAACCCCCGACAACAAGCAGGCCAAACTGCCCAATTGCGTTGCTTGTTCGTTAGCATTATTGACTCCCCCATTGTTTGCGCCCAAACTTTTTGCGCCCAATAACATATGAGCAAGCCTTGGGTGACACCCTAGCTCGTAGGCCGCTTTACCGTGGGGAGTGAGTTTATTTTGAGCATCGACCATGCCTAAATCTTGTAACAGTTTCCACGCCAACGCCTCATGCACACTTGGTGGCGGCGTTAACAACATCAAGTCGCTAAAGGATTTTGCGCCCCAGTAAGCACAATCGTGGGCCATAGCCACCAGATCCGCTTGGCTGATCTCGGGTTCATCGGCCCTGAGCATGCGGCCATGTTCTTCTTGGCTCCACAGGCGAACACACACACCCGCTGATAAACGCCCAGCGCGACCACTACGCTGAGTTGCGGAGGCTTGGCTTATACGTTTCAAGCCTAAGCGGGTGACGCCGGTTTTAGGGTTAAAACTCGCTTGTCGTTTATAGCCACTGTCGATAACAAACCCTATACCTTCAATGGTTAAGCTCGATTCCGCCACGTTAGTGGCTAGCACAATTTTACGCCGGCCATCTATAGTTGCAGCGATCGCGCTATCTTGCTCGGCACCCGAAAGTTCACCATAAAGAGGGCAAATCAAAAAGGCATCGTCCGCTAAGCGCTCGCGCAAAAACTGCTGTAATCGTAAGATCTCCCCTTTACCGGGTAAAAACACGAGCACGGCATTATTGGCAGCCGTTTTATCAACACTGACACTGCTGGCCGAGACCAGTTCGAGCACGCAGCGGCCGAGGTGATCGATCCAATGCTGCTGAGTTGGCACAGGGCGATATTCGATGTCGACAGGAAAACTCCGGCCTTCGCTGTGCAAGGTCACCGCTTCTGGCATGAGTTCAACTAAAGCAAGACCTGATAGAGTCGCTGACATAGCTAATATCTTTAAATCGTCCCGCAGTGAAGCTTGCACTTCGAGCGCTAGGGCAAGACCTAAATCTGTGGTGAGGTGACGTTCATGAATTTCATCGAAGATGATCATTCCAATCCCAGTTAACTCGGGATCTTGTTGGATCATTCGCGTCAGTATGCCTTCGGTGACAATTTCTAAACGGGTATTAGTGCTGATTTTAGCTTCACCGCGGACGCGATAGCCAACTTCTTGCCCCACCTTTTGCTGGCGACAGCTGGCAATATAGTGCGCCACACTACGCGCCGCGACACGCCGCGGTTCGAGCATTAAAATGCGTCCGCTGATTTCTGGCCAATCCAACATAGCCAAAGGTAACGCCGTTGATTTACCCGCACCTGTCGGTGCCTCGAGGATCACTTGAGCGTGACGAGAAAAAGCCGCGCGCAGCGGTGCTAATAAGCTATGAATAGGTAGAGAGTTCAAGAAAAAGACATCAGCGGCCAAGACAGGGCGTCAGTGTACTAACAATCGGCTTTGAGTACCATTTCGCAGCAAACATTATCAAGTCAGTGCTGACATAAGTAACAGCTCAAGGCTGCCATGCCCAAGATTACAGCTGTGGATAGGGAGCAAAAATCTCACGCTTTTCGAGCCAAGGTTGACTGAGCCCTGACTGTAGTTCAGCTAAGCGTATCGGTTTATTGATGGCGTAACCTTGAGCATAGTCGACGCCTAAGGCTTGCAATCTCCACCCTATTTCTTGGGATTCGACAAATTCAGCAACCACATCAAACCCCATATCTTGACCAAGTTGGCAGATGGATTTTACGATCGCCTGATCCGCAGAGTCTTCGCAAATATTGACGACAAATTGGCCATCAACCTTTACAAAATCCACATTGAGGCGCTTAAGGTAAGCAAAGCTAGAAAAGCCTGCACCAAAATCATCGAGGGCTAATTTACAATTGAGTGGACGAAGTATCTCGAGTAACTTTGTCGCTTGATCAAGCTGACTCACAGCCGCGGTTTCAGTGATCTCGATGCAAAGCTTATCCACCAGCTCAGGTTCGGCCATCAAACGCATTTCTAGCCAATTCATAAACTCATGATCGCCCAAAGAAGTTGCCGACAGATTCACAGACACAAGATCCAATTGCTGCCAAATATCTAAATGACTACCACCCCACTTGAGCAAATTATCGATCACCCAAAGATCAACCTTAGAAGCCAAGTTGTATCTCTCGGCGGCGGGTAAGAAGATAGCAGGAGACACTATAGTGCCGTTAGTCTGCACCATACGCAGTAGGATCTCTAAATGTAAGCCAGTTTCCTCGCGGTTTAACGGCACTATGCTTTGAAAATAAAGCTCAAATTGATTTAACGCGAGTGCGCTGACGATATCAACAGAGGCCATCATCTCGGTGTAGAGACGGTTCATTTTAGGATCGCTCGCACTGTATAAATGCCAGCCATTTCGGCCTTGATCCTTCGCTAATCGACACGCAGCGTCAGCTTGACTCATGACGGTATAAATATCGGCAGATTTTTTATCTAGCCTAGCAATTCCCATACTAACACTGACATTGTGACTACGACTTTCCCAAATAAACTCATGATTTGCTAACTGGGTACAAATCCGCTTAGCAATCTGTTTCGCAGAGTCCACATTGCAGTAATGCATCAGGATACCAAACTCATCGCCCCCTAAACGGGCAACAATATCGCCTTTACGTACGAGCTGTTTCAAACGTAATGCGACTTGGCAAAGCAGCTTATCGCCCGCCTGATGGCCACTGATATTGTTAATGACTTGGAATTGGTCTAAATCGAGAAATGCCACGCAAATAGGCATATCGTCGTGGGCATGTAGTAGGTTTTCTAATAGGGCTTCGAAATGTAGCCGATTAGGTAAACCCGTAAGTGCATCATAATTGGCATGGAAGGATAACTCATCGGCTAAGCGGTACTTTTCACTGACATCTTCGGCAATCATGACTAAAGTATCTTTATCGCCGCTAATCTGGCTAAAACTCAGTTTCAACCAAGTTAATTGATGAATTGATTTTAAAGGTAATTCACACCAAGCTTGGCCGAGCACGCCTTCTCGTACCACATGTAAGGTATCGGTTAGCATGGCGTGTTCTTCCTCACGCACCATGTCGAATAAATCATAGCCATGTTGAATTGGCAGGGTTTGCAGAGCGACTTTATTCAGCATAGTCAATTGATCATGCTTATCTAACAAGGCGCAAGCTAAGGGCAACTGGTTGAATACTTCACAGTATTTATGTTCACAGGCAAGCATGCTCAAAGCAATACGCGTCAATTCCATCGCAGAGCCAATCATCACAGCAGCGTGATTAAACTCACTTATAAACTCTTCGCTCCATTCACAACATTCTGAGCAATTGACAGCCCCCAAGGCAATACGGGTTTCGCCAAACACGACTGGCGGCAATACTAATAGACTCTTGACGTCCCAATCCCTTAATAAAGCCCGCTCAGCCTGAGCATCGGCAGGTAAGGTATTCACATCAGCCAGATTTAATAGACGCGGAGTACGGACAAGAGAGCGAAAAAATGGCATTCGTGCCAAGGGCCAGACTCGGGTTTGTTGGCCTTGGGCAAATTGAGGTTTTAAATACAGATTACGCGTGCGTAAACGATCCAGTGACTGGCTTCCGGTTAATACAAATACCCCGTCACAATGCAGTTGCAAAGTAATAGTCTCAAGCGCTCTGTCAACATTCTGCTCTAAGGTTTCTAGCGGGGATTCACTAAAAATACTGACCAAAGCCTGTTGGAGTGGATTAGCTAAACCTACTGACATGAAAAGTCTCTTCCTTACCTAAAAATCCATTTAAGGTATTATCGACGTGCATTAAGTATAGGCTCACAGTGAATTAAACGTCTGCTTGAGTCACAAATTAGCTGATAAATTCAACAGCTAGATTAACGCTCAAATGCGCTTAACGTCAAAGTGTTCGCTGAGATAATCCATATTAAGCCCTCCAAAAGGATGATAAACCGATGCAACAAAGGCTATTCCTCGGCTTCGCTCCCACAGATAGTCAAAGGGTATATCTAAGTGAATTGCAGCAGCTATTGATATGCCACCTTAATCCTGAGGCGAAAGCGGTGAGTGTCAGCAATCTGCATTTAACGCTCTGCTTTATGGGTCAAGCTAACAACGAGCAAAAAATCGCCCTCCTTGATGCGGTTGACCGCTTAGTGAAGCCAAGATTTAGCGTTCGGCTTAACCAGCTCGATGTATGGCCCAATGCGCAAGTATGTTGCTTGAAAGGCGATGATATTGAGCCGCCGTTAGCGCAATTCGCTAAACAGACGCAAGAAATTGCTGACCGACTGCAATTGCATCGGAATGAGCACAACTTTTGCCCGCACATCAGTTTATTTAGAAAAGCAAAACAATGGACACTAGATAAGTCGGCTTTATTGCAACTCAAAGGTATTAATACGCTGACGTTAACGCCCGATAATTTGCATTTATATCATTCAAAAAGCACAAGCACGGGTGTCGAATATCACATCCTAGATTCGTGGGCGCTCGGTGAGCTTTAAATCAAAAACAAAAAGCCCGAGTATCCACTCAGGCTTTATTTTTAAACTTATGAATCAATCCATTAATCAATACTAGAATAAAAATAGCAGTTAACTAGAGAGCGATGATGAAGAAATACCTATTCGAGTAAACGTAAGGTTTCGCGATAGGCACGCTTTTGCTCGTAGGTTTGTAACCGCAGCATAAACTCATCAGTCTTAGTCATTTCAGCATTCATTTTCAACGCTTCGATCGCTTTCTGCTGCGTCGAAATAGCAGCACCAAAATCACCTAACTCCGCATAAGCCGCGGCTAAATTATCAAGATTTGTAGGATCGTTTTCATTCACTTTGAGTAATTTTAAGGACAACTCGACCGCTTTATTGCCATCACGATATTCTGCTTCGGGGCAAGTAGCTAAAATCCACGCCACATTCCCCAAAGCAACATCATCACCCACTTGGGAAAATTGCTCGACCGCTTTACCGCAGTTGCGCTGCACACCGTCACCGCCAGACGCATAAATAAAGCCTAAACGGAATTGAGCCCAACGACTGCCCTGCTCACTCAACGCTTTATACCAATGCTCAGCGACTGACAAGTCACGCTTGATCAATTGGCCTTCAAATGACAGATCCGCTAAGGTTTGCTGCGCTTTTTCATGTTGTTGTTCGGCGGAAAGTGAAATCCAGTGCAATCCAGTCGGCACTTCTTGCGACACAAAACGTCCGGAGAGATACATTAATCCCAGCAAAAATTGGGCATCGGCATCACCTTGCTCTGCCGTCACTTGAATATGCACAAACTTACTGGCCGCAAGTTCAGCTGCTGGCTGCGGGATAGAAAATGCGTGCGCCGCAGAGCTCAGCCCTATTGTTAAGCTTAAACCTGCACCTAAAACCCATAATCTGTATTTCACTTGCTTACCTCTCTTAAAAACAACTGCCCTCAAAGTTAGCCAGAATTAACCCCATAAGTCGAGCCTAAATACGCACAAACCTCAGGATAATGGGGGAAGCTAAGCCAAATGGAATGTCAAATTTAAAAAGTGAAACATGTTATTGTATAATTTAGTGGCATATTTTATTCATAATCTATAATAAAACTGCTGAAATAGACTGGTAAGATGTGATTAACTCGACAGAGTTAAGTGAATCCAGCGAGTTTCATACCGATTTAGTTGACTTAAATCACTAAAGTAGCAAAATAAGCTCTAATTTTAGATGGTTAATTGCATTTATTCACTTATTCTAAACTAAGACTTCCATCAAGTTTTTGTGAGTTTAATTGACGTAAAATGCTTATTTAGAATACTCTTACTTTCGTTTTAATCAATCGAGGAACACCAACATGGCTCTGATTGGTAAGCCAAAACCTGATCCAACTTTGGAATGGTTTTTATCACACTGTCACATTCATAAGTACCCTGCAAAGAGCACTCTTATCCATGCTGGTGAAGACTCAGATACCCTTTATTACATAGTAAAAGGTTCTGTAGCGGTATTGATTAAAGATGAAGAAGGTAAGGAGATGATCCTTTCTTATCTGAATCAAGGTGACTTTATCGGTGAACTAGGTTTGTTTGAAGAACAAGCCGAACGTACCGCTTGGGTTCGTGCTAAGCAAGCTTGTGAAATCGCTGAGATTTCATATAAGAAATTCAGACAGTTAATTCAAGTTAACCCTGAAATTCTGATGAAGCTGTCTGCACAAATGGCCTATCGCCTACAAAGTACCAGCCAGAAAGTGGGTAACCTTGCATTCTTAGACGTTGCAGGCCGTATTGCTCAAACTCTATTACATCTGGCTAAACAACCTGATGCTATGACACACCCTGATGGCATGCAGATTAAGATCACTCGTCAAGAGATAGGCCAAATCGTTGGCTGTTCACGGGAAACTGTGGGTCGTATCTTGAAGATGTTAGAAGAACAGAATTTGATCCAAGCTCATGGTAAGACAATCGTGGTATACGGTACCCGTTAAGTTAGTCTTCAGCTTGATTTAAGCCTGCCTTATTAAAGTGGCCTAGAATAAATTCTAGGCCATTTTTTATTGGGGAGCTCAAATGAAACGGCTGTTTTTAATCTGTTTTTTCAGCCTATTCACGCTGGTGCATCCAATAATCTTGCATGCCGAACCTATTGAATTAGAACATTATCAAGCCAAGGCGTTAGTTAACTCTGGGCAAATATTGTCCTTAAACGGTACACTCGCCGTAGTGAACCAATTTTGCCAAGGTGAACTAATTGATGCTCATCTCTATCAAGAAGATCATAAATGGCGCTATGATTTGCAAATCAAAGTTCAGCGTGGCCAAATCGTTAATCTCAGTATTGATGCAACAAATGGTCAAGCCGATCAATCAATAGCACTACCGAGCGAATGTCGAAAACATGAAACTGTTACTCGTTGAAGATAACCCAATGCTAGTCACCGAGCTGGAGAAACAACTCAAACTCGCTGGCTATGTAACCGATATTACAGACAAAGCGCTTGAAGCCGATTATCTGATCAAAGAAACCCAATACGATTGCGTAATCTTAGACATAGGTTTGCCCGATGGCAACGGCCTCGAACTGCTCGAAGGCTGGCGAAATCAAGGGATCAGCACTCCAGTTATCATGCTGACTGCCCGCAGCCAATGGCATGAAAAAGTAGAAGGTTTTAATGCTGGCGCCGACGATTACTTAGGTAAACCTTTCCACGCACAGGAATTATTGGCCCGAATCCAAGCTTTAATCCACCGTGCACATGGTCGTCTAAACACCTCAAGTAAACAATTGAGTTATGGTGGCGTGGTTTTAGATGAAGCAGAACAAACGGTAAAAGTGGCCGAGCAACTATATGAACTCACAGCAATGGAATTCAGGCTGTTAAAAATCTTCCTCATGTCACCTAAGAAGCTGCTATCTAAGACGCAGCTAACCGATAAGCTCTATCAGTTTGACGATGAAAAAGAGAGCAATGTGGTCGAGGTTTATGTCACCCATCTACGCAAGAAACTGGGTAAAACCACGATCGAAACCCGTCGCGGCCAAGGTTACATCTTCCACGGCATTATTGAATGATCTCGATCCGCACTAAGCTCAGTTTATGGTTAACTGGCTTACTCGTGTTAGGTACTGTAATTGGACTGATACTGTTTGAGTCCATGCTACGTCAGGCCTTCCACGACTCTATTATCAATCGCTTAGAAGAAGATCTCGAACATATCATGCTGGCAACCCATATCCATGATGGGGAGATCAGCATAGATCAAAGCCAGCTTTCCAGTTTCTACAAGCCCGCCTATTCAGGCCGTTATTTTCAGCTTAACCTGCCAAATGAAGTGATTCGCTCACGCTCCCTGTGGGATATGCAGTTAGATATCGAGCCACTAGCACCGAATCAAACCCGCGTCTGGCAAGCTAAAGGGCCAAAAAATAACGATATGCAGTTATTATCACTGGGATTAAATTCCAGCAGTGCCAATGTCAGCGCCACCTTAACCGTTGCGCAAGATTTGAGTATCGGTAGACGCGTGTTTAGTGAGGTTTATGGCACTAAGCTTGGTGTCAATCTGGCGATGTTAGTTGCTATGATCGCGGGGATATTCTTGATCCTACGTCAATCCTTTAAGCCAGTTAAGCACATACAGCACGCGCTTTCTCGGCTAAGACAAGGGGAAATTAACGCACTGGAGCTCAATAATATTCCCCCTGAAGTACAACCATTAGCAAAAACCTATAATGAACTACTTGAGTACACAGCCAAGCAAATTGAACGTAGCCGCAATAACTTAGGTAATTTGAGCCATGGGCTCAAAACGCCACTTGCCGTGATGCAGCAACAGGTTGAAGCTCTTGGCCTCAAAGATCCTGAAACTGCCATTGCCCTGCAGCAGCAACTTGATTCGATTCACAAGATGGTCGAGCGTAAACTGGCTGCGGCGAGGATCACTGGCGACATGCTCCCCGCAGCGCAATTGGTTATCCCTAGGGATTTACACAGCCTAGTCAACACACTAAATAAGGTTCACCGCAACAAATCCATTGAATGTGATTTCGAACTCGATCCCAATATTCTTAGACTGCCTATTCACAGGGAAGATGGTATGGAGCTCTTAGGCAACCTGCTAGACAACGCTTTTAAATGGGCCCAGAGCCGAGTCAGCATTCAGCTATCGCGTCAACAAGAGCGTCTCTGCCTTTGTATTGATGATGATGGTCCAGGGGTTGCTGATGATGAGCTAGATAAGCTCACACAAAGAGGAACAAGGCTTGATGAGTCTGTGATGGGTCACGGTTTAGGATTATCAATAGTGAAAGAAATTGCCGAGCAATACGAGATTGAGCTGCAGTTTAATCACAGCACTCGCTTAGGTGGATTGAGGATCGAGCTGACCTTTAGCTAGCCCCAGAGTATGCCAATCGTATTAAATGCCTTGTTTGAAATATCCATAAAAACGCCATCGAATTGATGGCGTTTTTTATGCTCAAAGCAATTTGAGGACGTTAGGCTTTATTCACATTGGTGCTTTCAAAAATCTTGTCGGCAGACGCCGCCACAAAGCCTGTGTAGAGCTCGCCATTAGCCATAGGATAACGTAGCGCAAACTCATAGAAACAGCTTGGGATTTCCACTGTCGCGTCAGTAAATTCAACACCAATCTTATCAGCCATAGTCGAAGACTGTTCTAACAAGACTTCTGGCGAACCTTTGATCTCGCCACCTGAACTATTGAGCACAAAGCCCGCTTGCTTCAGAGCTTCATTCACTGACTCTAAAGTCTCAAAACCATCGAGGTGATTGATAGACACAGTGAAATGGTTAGCGCGATAACCAAAAGCTGCTACCCAAGCTGCATATTCACTCTCAGTTAATAAGTCCTGATAGGTTTTAGCATCTAAAGACCAATGACGGCCTGAGTAAATAAAGCTGTCCGCCGTTGTCGCTGCAGCATCCACTTGGGCGATTAAGCCTTGAATAGTTTTTTGCAACGCAGGGCTAAATTCTTCAACCAACAGCTCAGAGATAAACACTTTAGGCTGAGTCGAATCTGGATGTTCAAAATGCTTAGCGATCAGTTTTTTCTGTTCAAACTTATAATCACCGCAAGGTACATAACCTAACGAAGTGAAATGCTTAGCGAGTACGTCCAAATTCACCTTAGCGATATTGAAAGTACGCAGGGCAATATGGTCGTTGATGATCGGCTTACCATGACCCAACAACGCGTGCACTTTTGCCGCAGAAGGGGTCATTTGAATATAGTCTTGCCACAGGGCGGCAAATAACGCGTTGATGTCGGTATGCATAAAAACTCCTTTTATTGTGCTGCGGTTATTGCTGTTATTTTGCCGCAAACACTAAATGTAACGACCTAAATGCCACTGTTGTAGCGTCACACATACCCACAGTAGAAACTCAAGTAACGTTACTGCTTGTTATTAAAAAGGAAGAACATTAGTCCTTCCTCCTCTTTCCCACATAATTATTTACCGCATAAAAGTCAAATCTCTACCCGCTTACAAGCTCAAACCTGGGCTTAATGTCGCGGGTAAACTCACGGCATCAGCCTCGACCGAAGCGACCGGATAAGCACAGTAATCGGCTGCATAGAAAGCACTCGCTCTGTGGTTACCCGAAGCCCCAACACCACCAAAAGGTGCCGCGCCAGATGCGCCAGTGATTTGTTTGTTCCAGTTAACAATGCCAGCACGAATACGCGCGAGGAAATAGTCATAATCTTCACGGCTATCGGCAAGTAATCCCGCAGACAAGCCGTAACGCGTTTGGTTAGCCAATTTGATCGCTTGATCGAAATCACTGTAACGCACTAGCTGCAGTAGAGGTCCAAAGTATTCTTCATCCGGCAATGCATCGATCGCTGTCACATCGATAAGGCCAGGAGACACTAAGCCTGTACCCGCTTCTAGATGGGTCAACTCGACCAAAGACACACCGCCTAAGTTCAGCAAATTCGCCTGCGCCGCAACCATACCCTTAGCGGCTGTTTCAGAAATCATTGAGCCCATAAAAGGTTGTGGCTGCGCATTCCAAGGACCGACTTTAATCTGTTTAACCGCATCGACTAACATGGCAATCAGCGCATCGCCCTGCTCGCCTTGCTCGACATATAAACGGCGCGCACAAGTGCAACGTTGACCCGATGAGATATAAGCCGACTGCAAAATATCGTGCACGGCAGCCTTAATATCCTGCACACCTTTGATGATCAGTGGGTTATTACCCCCCATCTCAAGTGCTAAAATCTTGCCCGGATGACCCGCATATTGTTGATGTAAAAAATGACCCGTGCGTGAGCTACCGGTAAAGAACAGACCATCGAGCTGTGGGTGAGAAGCCAGTGCCTTACCCGTATCCACCTCACCTTGAACTAAGTTAAGCACGCCAGTAGGCAGACCCGCTTTATCCCATAGGCTAACCATCAGCTCAGCGACTTTAGGCGTCAATTCAGAAGGTTTAAAAATCACAGTATTCCCAGCCAGCAGCGCAGGGACTATGTGGCCGTTCGGCAAATGACCAGGGAAGTTGTAAGGACCGAACACCGCCACAACACCGTGGGGCTTATGGCGGATAACCGCACGTCCTGCTGGCGTATCATTGGCTTCTGTGCCCGTACGTTTATTGTAAGCCGCGGCCGATAAAGCAATTTTGCCTATCATGGCGCCGACTTCGGTCGCAGTTTCCCACTGAGGTTTACCGGTTTCTTGGGCAATCGTTTCTGCCAGTTCCGCTTTATTGGCTTCGAGTTGGCTGCGATACGCTTCAACTATGGCTAAACGCGCATCGAAACCTAACATAAACCAATCAAACTGTGCGGCGCGCGCGGCATCAACGGCGGCATTAACTTGTTCTGCAGTGGCCGTTTTACCTGTCCAAATAGATTGTGCATTGGCAGGGTTAATTGAGGTCACGTCATGACCTTTGCCAGCATGCCACTGACCTTGAATATAATGTGTCATTTGTTATTCCTACATTGCCAAAATACGGATTTGATCGCCTTTTGCGAGTAACAAACCCGCTGCCAGCTCAGGGCTGATAATGATGTGTTCGGATTTGTCGTCCACGGCCAGTGCAGCAGACGTCGCTCGGTAATTGGCTAATTGGGTATTTGAGATAATAAATTGAGTGTCGGCTTCGACCATGTCACCAATATCGACGGTCAATAAACGACTTTCACGCACGCCGCGAATGTCCGATAAACGACACTCTACCGTTGGACCACCATCAAAAATATCCACGTAACCGCGGCATCTAAAACCTTCGGCCTGCAGCAGACTTAATGCCGGACGGGTATTGGTATGCACTTCGCCAATCACTTTCTGCGCTTCTTCCGGCAACAGACAAACGTAGACAGGATTTCGTGGCATCATTTCGGCCATAAATGCCTTTTTACCTAAGCCAGAAAGATAATCCGCCTGAATAAAATCTATGCCCAAAAAGTGTTTTTGCAACCAACCATAAAAAGGTGAATGCCCCTCGGCGTCGCTTACACCGCGCATTTCGGCAATCACAGTTTCGCCAAAACGCTTCGCATGTTGAGCTAAAAACAGAAATCGACTGCGGGATAACATGCGGCCATTGTTGCCCTTGCGATATGCTTCACGCAAAAACAGCGTACACATCTCAGCAGCGCCAGTGTAGTCATGGCAAAGGGTGAGTGTTTCGACCTCGTTACGCACGTCAATTTGCTCAGAATGATAGACTTCGGTACCGAGTCGATAATGGTAGAACGCATCTTCCATTCCCACCGCCGCTTCGATGGCGCACGTTCCCACCACTTCACGGGTATCGGTATCTTCCAGCACCATTAGATAACCTTCATCGAAGGGAGTCTCTACGGCTTTGACGAATGAGGCTTCTGCTCGAGCAATTTTATGTCTGAGCAGATCCGCATTCACAGGTAATGACGTAAAACCATGACCAGACTCTTCGGCAATTTGATATAAGGCCTCAAAATCACCAGCCTGAATAGGACGTATGATTAACATCTTAGTGTCTCCTCACTTTGGCTTACCGTGCATCAAGGCACCTCTCTTCAAAAAGACAGGTAGTGATGCAGGTAAGTATTCCCTGACAAAAAAGGAGTGCGAATAAATTCAGCACTCCTTTGGTCATTTAGGCGGCAGCTATGGTCGCCACAGCACGTTCAAAACGAGCTAGACCTTCAGCAATATCTGCCTCAGGGATCACCAGAGAAGGAGCAAAACGCACCACGTTAGCACCCGCCATCAGGCTCATTAAGCCTTCAGCGACAGAGGCCACCAAAAAGTCGCGTGAACGACCTTGGTATTGTTCATTAAGAACGGCCCCTAAGAGTAAACCTTTACCGCGTACTTCTGAAAAAACATGATATTTTTCATTGATTTTGTTCAAACCATCACGCAATAACTGCTCGCGATGTTTTACGCCATCTAACACTTCAGGTGTGTTCACTACATCTAACACTGCATTACCGATAGCGCAGGCTAATGGGTTACCACCATAGGTAGAACCGTGAGTGCCCACTTTTAAATGCTCGGCAATCTCAGCCGTTGTCAGCATAGCTGCGATAGGGAAACCACCACCGAGCGCTTTAGCTGTGGTTAAGATGTCAGGCACGATTTCAGTACCCATGTAAGCGTACAGTTCACCAGTACGACCCACACCTGTTTGGACTTCATCAAAAATCACTAGTGCATTGTGCTTGTTCGCTAATTCACGCACGGCTTTTAGGAATGCAGGATCGGCATCGATAATACCGCCCTCGCCTTGCAGCGGCTCAAGCATGATGGCGCAAGTCTTATCCGTTACTGCGGCTTCTAAGGCGGCAACATCGTTAAATGGCAGGTGAGTAATGCTCTGCGGCTTAGGACCAAAGCCATCGGAATAGGCAGCTTGTCCACCGACACTGACAGTGAAGAATGTACGGCCGTGGAAAGCTTTATCGAACGCTATGATTTCATCTTTCTCAACGCCATGTTTTTCTAAGGCATAACGACGGGCAAGTTTTAATGCGGCTTCGTTGGCTTCGGCGCCAGAGTTGGCAAAATACACTTTGTCGGCAAACGTGCTATTAACTAATTTAGTCGCTAATGCCAAGGCAGGCTCATTCGTCATTACGTTTGACAAATGCCATAATTTTTCACCTTGTGTCTTAAGAGCATTCACAAGGGCTGGATGACAGTGACCTAAGCAATTTACCGCAATACCGCCAGCAAAATCGATAAACTCGTTGCCCTCTTGGTCCCAAACTCGGCTTCCTTCGCCACGAACAGGGATTACGGCAGCAGGCGCATAATTAGGCACCATCACTGCGTCAAACTGGGCACGGTCCAACTTCATATCAACGCTCATTCTTCTTCGTCCTTTGTGTTTGTGTAACGGCGCCTTGCACCGTCAGAGTCCCATAGGTATCTTTATCTAGAGTTAGTGATACTGGGATTGCTTGTGTCTATTAATAACCATTATTAGCGAAAATGTGATCAAAATACCAGTTTTTCACAAACATCAATCCACGCACTTCCACCCAAAGTGCATAAAGATTGCAGTTTAAGAACTATACAAGCGTTTAAGCCCGTGGCTTGCAGCATAATTAGTCAGAAAAAAAGTTATTTACCCCTCATTTTGCTAGCTATTCACTGAATGTGAATAACTACACCATTTTAACGAATCAAGTGTGAAAGCACAAAATGGCCAATTTTCGACCTCACTTCAAGGGCTTCGGGTAATAAATTGAACAGAGGAAACACATGGGGCATGTTAGGGTAAAAGCAGCCCGTTATTTCACCACCACAGGCTTTTATTTGGGCGACTAAACGTTCAGAATCCTGTAATAATAACTCCCGCGTACCCGCAATCACTAAGATGGGCGGCAGATCTACCAAGTTCCCTTGTAAGGGGGAAACTTTTGCCGACATAGGATCGGCCCCAGCAAGATAAGCGCCACGTAAGCGCAGCAATGCCTCTATGGTGAAGAAGGGATCGTCGGCTGCGAGTATCAACTCAGTATCCCCCGTAAGCGCCAAGTCTAACGCGGGCGATAGCAAGATACAGGCGGTCGGTAAAGGCAGGGCTAAACGTTTTAATTCCAGCAACAAACTCAGTGCTAAATTGCCGCCCGCCGAGTCACCCATGAGGATCAAATTCTTCGTGCCTTTCAGCTCAATTAACCGCCTATAGGCTTCAAGCACATCATCAAATGGTGCGGGGAAAGGATGCTCAGGAGAGAGACGATAATCAGGAATATAAGCATCTAATTGACAGCGCTGGCAGATATCTGCGACCAATCTTGCATGGGCATGGGGCGTTTTAAAACAGAAGCCTCCGCCACGGATATAAAACAGACTTCCAAGGCGAGAAGGTTCGTTGAGAAGCACATAATGTAACAAGTTTGAGTGTTGTAAGGGGATGGTAGCGCTGACTAACTTATCCGGCCAAGGGAGCCAACGTCTATCAAGCTCAAGCAACTTTTCACGCACTTGCGCTAAGGGCATTTTGGCCTGTCCACGACTGATGGATGGCCTAGCGACATAGGATAAAATGGTATTTAGTACAGATGCTTGCCAGCTTGGCATATCCCTTCCTCTACTTAAACGCCGCAATCATGGCGCTACGTAGCAGACCGAGGATTACAGCAGATCTAACTTCCTATAGTTTTGTGCTTTTAAGCGCAGTACTTCTTGCTCATTTAACTCATAATAATCAAACATTAAGCGCTTTTCTTGGGGATCGATTTGACGCATTTCTTCGAGCAATACCACCTTAGCATAACAGTTTGCCCGCGCGACTAATGCCGACTGAGGCGACAATTCTCGATAGCTTAAGGTTTGGTCTAACTCCTTTAACAACCGAGTTAAGGGACTCGCTTCAAACTTAAGTAACTCTAATAATTGCCAATTAAGTTTAAGACCATGGCTTAGCACTTGTTCAAATACGGCCTTAGCAGGAAACTCAGTGGCAATCACCGCATCATACACTTCCTTATCACGGCTGCTACTGGCTTCTCTTATCCAAGATCCCCATGTTTGGTCGAATAAACGGGCACTTAAACTCAATACAACGGATGTACCTAACTGATTAAGTAAGGCACTACTATAAACCAAGGCTGAGTCAGTATTATGAAGCTGAGCTAAAGCATTGGCCGCTATGCCACTGACTATGCTGTAGCGCCATAATTTACGGGTAGTCCATAACAACTTAGCATTGCCACTAGGAAGCCAATTTCGCAAACAAAAGTAAGGGATAATGGTGCGAAGGTTTTCGATACCGATGTAATTCATCACTAATTTGATATCAGTGACCCGCACATCTGAGCTCTGAGACCGGCGAGCGCGAAAAGATGGGCTGTTGACCATGTTGGTTAAGTCGCGGCACAACCAACTTAAGTTACTGATCAGTGGCCTTAATCGCGTTGCATCGAGATTTTTTGCCAGCAATAATTCCAGCAAGAGGATTTGCGACTCATTGATATCTGACTTAGCCAGAACAGATTCAGGGGACGCGAGTTGATGCTCGATGGCGTTAATGACAGTTTCATGCAACTGGCTCGATACGGCTTCAAACACTTCTTTAGCTTTAATTTGTTTCATCAAACGCACCAAAATGGCTTCGCGTTCAACATCTAACTTATTTGCATCGGCCTCTAATTCAAGGTCGAGTTCATCCAAAAGAGTCGGGCTCGCTTTTTGCTTTCCGAGGATCAATTGTTGATAGAGTCTATGTTCTATCTCTATAATTTTGCCGGGTCTTACACCGCCCGCAACCGAAATCGCCACTATAAATCTTTCCTATATCGCTAATGCCCGAGTGACGTCAACACAATCAAACTCTCAAAATCATTACAATTTCAGCACATACACTTAATCTTAGCAATAATGCAAAGTCGCAGAACGCAAACAAAGAGTTATATCGGATATTTCCTAGTCAGTTACCCAATAAAAAGGCCTCGACTAGGAGACCTTTAACAGAAATCGAACTGATTTATTTAAGTTCTTGTTCAAATAACTTATAGATGCGGCGGTATTCATCTAACCAGCTAGAAGGTTGACGGAAACCATGGGGCTCAACAGGATAAATCGCCATTTCAAAGGTTGGTTTTTCCAATTCAATGAGGCGCTGTACCATACGTACACTGTCTTGGAAGAAAACGTTGTCGTCCATTACTCCACTCATTATAAGTAGTGGTTTAGTTAATCCTTGGGCATGCTCAATCGGAGAGCTGCGCTCATAGGCGATAGGATCAACTTCAGGCGTATTTAAGATATTAGAGGTATATGGCGCATTATAATGTGCCCAGTCCGCCACAGGACGCAATGCAGCTCCAGCTTGGAACAAGTCCGGCGCGGTAAACAAAGACATAAAGGTTAAGAATCCACCGTAAGAGCCACCATAAGTACCGACACGCTTAGTATCGACATGGGTATGAGTCGCCATCCACGTTACGCCATCCTTTAAGTCTTCCACTTCTGGATGACCCATATTGCGATAAATAGCGGTGCGCCAATCTCGGCCGTAACCTTTAGAGCCACGGTAATCCATGTCCATCACAACATAACCTTGTTGAGTCAGCAGGTTGTGGAACATAAACTCGCGAAAATAACCGCTAAAACCATAATCGGCATTCTGCAGATAACCTGCGCCGTGATTGAAAATCACCGCAGGATATTTCTCAGCGCGGGACTTATCATAGCCTTGCGGCAGATAAACTCGAGCGTACGCATTGCCAGCACCATGATTTGAAGGTACTGCTACCACTTCTGGCGCTTGCCATGGGTAATTTTTGAAGGCATCACTGGTATAAGACGTCAGCTGCTTTAACTCGCCGCCAATGGGTTGAACATAAAGCTCATTTGGCTGAGTACGGCGTGAAGCATTGAGTAATAGCTGAGTGCCATCGGGGCTTAAGCTGTAATCTAAGTTGCCATCCCACTGGGTTAGTTGCTCATTTTTACCTGTGGCAAGATTCACGCGGTGAACGTTATAAATGCCGGGGTGACTCTGGTTCGCTTTGTAATAGATGTAATTGGCATCCGGTGACAGCGTAATATCACTCACCACAAACTTGCCTTGGGTTAACGCACGCGGCTTTTCGCCTTGAGCTTTAATATAAAGCTGCGAATAACCGGACTCTTCTGACAAGTAATACAAGGTATCCGTATCCGGTAACCAACCGAATTGGTTGTAGTCGTAATTCACCCATGCATCATCATGCAAACGATGTTCGGTAATGAATTTACCCTTAGCAAGATCGACACTGGCGATCCAGCGATCTTTGTTATCAGTTGCTTCTAGCATCAGGGCTAATTTATTTTCCGACTCATGCCATTGAATCGCACTCTGAGTCCAGCCCCAATCCTGCATCAACTGAATTTTACGTGGCGATTTAGTGCTTTGATAAGTTTCGCCTTTTGCTTTAGCATTTTCAGCTTTCACTTTGGCTAGCACATCTTCATCAAAACCAGTAAGGCCCTCGATTGTGATATCGACTTTTTTATGTTGGTTTAAATCAAGCACCACAAAACGTTGCCCTGGTGGCGTATCTTCAGCCACGCGCGCGCGCACTGGCACTGGGTCGATATAACCTTCGCTACCTAAGTAATTAGGCATGATGTCGTGTTCGCTGCTACCTGTGTAATTTTTATCTGTAAGCGCGACTAAAATATAGCGGCCATCGGGTGATAAACTCAGCTCTGACACCACTTCGCTATCGCCTAAATACCAAGTGCTGGCGGCGAGCGTTGGATCGTTTTTTTGTAATTCATCTTGGTACTGCGCTTTAGCTTTAGCATTTTCTTGCTGCAGCGCTACATACTGAATCAATCTGTGCTGTTGTTTCGCAATATAAGACGTCGGCTCTTTTACCGCTTCTGGTGCTTTCGCCATTTTAATTTCAGCAAGTTGCTCGACTAAGCCTGAATCTTGATGAATTTGGAAAACATTGTCGCCCTGCCAATAGGCGATATCGCCATTATTGAGATAACGCACACCATCGATGGCGCTACGCTGGCGAGTCAGTTGGCTGATTTTACCCGTGCTTAATTGCTTAACAAAAATGTTGCCTTGATATAGGTAAGCCTTGTGGGACTTAGTGCGATCAAACACGCCAAACTGCTGATCTGCCGCATGTAACTTATCGAGAGCTAGCTCGACGGCGCGGCTGTCATTGATGCCTTGCTGATAATAGCTACGCAGAGGTGAAGCACTCGCTTGGCGGGCAAACAGCACGCTTTGGCTATCGTCGCTCCAGTAAGCCTCTTTGGCAAAGATCCCCATCCAATCAGGATTTGCCATAATTTGATTAAGCGTAAGCGCCTGTGAAACTTGTGGCGGTTGGGCTAAGGGAACTTGGAATGCTGGCGGAGCTATTACGGGAGTTGCAGTTTCAGTCGATGTCGCTGCGCACCCTGCCAATACGGCAACCGCTAACGCACTAAAACCCAAATTTCGCATTACGCTTCTCATTTATCCTTCCTTTTATTGTTATCGCAATGGCTAAATGACCCAGTCTACTTATCTGCTGGTTTCGCCTATTCGCGTAGTTTTGCGGCAGTTATAGCATAGTTAATCGCTAAACTTGCTTAAAAGAAGGATAAATCTTGTAACAGAAATTGATAGTGTGGAGAGTTTTTAAGGCGAGGAAATTATACGGACACAGCCGGTTGCGCTAAAAAATTGGCTAACAGTTCGAGACCTTGCTCAGTAAGAATTGATTCGGGATGAAATTGCACCCCATAAAGCGGTAAGTCTTGATGGCTCATGGCCATGATTTCTCGGCCGTGAATTGCATCGTCAAACCAAGCATCGAGTACAAAACCTTCAGGCACAGCATCAACCAGTAACGAGTGATAACGTGTCACGGTTAAAGGCTGATTTAATCCCTTAAATAACCGCTGTCCAGTGTGCGTAATTGCACTGACCTTGCCATGCATTACCCGTTCGGCACGCACTACATTGGCACCAAAAACCTGTGCCATCGCCTGATGTCCCAAACAGACACCTAAGATTGGCATGCGCGCAGCAAAATGCTCAATCGCCGCAAGGGAAATTCCCGCCTCATTGGGAGTGCAAGGGCCGGGCGAAATCACCAGATGAGTAGGCGCAAGTGCCTCTATGTCGGCTAGGCTAATTTCATCATTACGTTTAACTACTATCTCTTGCCCTAGCTGCTGAAAATACTGCACTAAGTTAAAGGTGAAAGAGTCGTAATTATCGATCATTAGCAACATACAAGATCCATTGGTCTAAATGGGTAAAGGTAACGCATATCTAACGGATGAATGCGGGCGCAAATGCTATCACACCTTGTACTTAAGGTTTAACCAATTACGGCGATAAAATACAGCGACAAAAAAGCCAGTCATTAGACTGGCTTAGTTTTTAAACGACTTGGGCATTTCACCACAGTTATTTAACCACAGTTAAATGACTGCGACGCTTAGGAGGCTCATCTGTCGGTTCAAACGCTTTATCTGTTGTTTCAACAACAGATAAAGATGAATCGACTTCATCGTCCATCAGGTAAGCATCTTCGATATCGAAGACAGTGCCAGCACCGTTTTCACGGGCATAAATAGCGACAATCGACGCCATTGGCAACATCACCTGCTGAGGAACACCACCAAAACGCGCATTGAACTCCACACACTCATTGCTAATTTGCAAATTGCCCACTGCGCCAGCAGCGATATTCAACACTATCTGGCCATCCTTCACGTATTGCTGTGGTACTTGAGTGCCTTCAACAAAGGCATCAACCACAACGTGAGGAGTCAATTGGTTGTCCATCAACCAATCATAGTAAGCCCTTAGTAAATAAGGACGATTTGGAGTCAAAGGTTTCATTACATACCCATGCGCATTTCGCGTTCGGCTTCAGTTAAAGAAGCTTTAAACGATTCACGCTCAAAAATACGTGTCATATACGCTTTGATATCTTTAGCTACACGGCTATCTAGCTCAATACCTAATACAGGTAAGCGCCACAACAATGGGCCAAGGTAGCAATCCGCTAGACCAAATTCTTCGCTCATGAAGTAAGGCACTTCACCGAAGATAGGCGCAATTGCGATCAGGCTTTCAGTCAACTCTTTACGAGCCGCTTCAACACGATCACCTTTACGGATACGGTCAACGAGCGAATACCAGTCAGTATCGATGCGGTGCATCATCAAACGGCTTTGGCCGCGAGACACTGGATAAACTGGCATCAAAGGCGGATGAGGAAAACGCTCATCCAAATATTCCATGATAATACGTGATTCGTATAAAACGAGTTCACGGTCTACCAAAGTTGGCACTGAGTTATATGGATTTACTTCGAGCAAATCCTCAGGCATTTCGTTAGGGTCGACCTGTAAAACATCAACAGTAACCCCTTTCTCAGCTAACACGATACGTACTTGATGGCTATACAGATCATCAGCACCTGAAAACAGTGTCATGATAGAGCGTTTGTTGGCAGCAACAGCCATTGATACCCTCCAGAATCGAAATAAAACAAAAGTAAACGAGGGGCAAAGCCCCCCGTTTACACTATGCGGATATTACATTTTACCCGTTATTGGTGCCTAGTGTACATCTTTCCAATACTCTTTCTTCAAGAGGTAGGCCACAATAAAGAATATAAATAGGAATCCGAGTACCCACCAGCCCATAGCTTGACGCTCTAGCTTAACAGGTTCAGCCGAATAAACTAAGAAGCCAGTGATATCACGTACTGCTTGGTCGTATTCTTCCGCATTCAATTTACCGCCAGTCACCACAATAGTGCCATCTTCTTGTTTAACTGGTGTGCCTTGTAACTCTTCGAGTACATGTGGCATACCAACAGATGGGAATACTGTGTTATTCACACCAAATGGGCGACTTGGATCTTTATAGAAGCCTTTCAGATAGGAATAAACCCAATCTTCACCACGCACACGAGCAACTAAAGTTAAGTCTGGCGGTGTAGCACCAAACCATTTAGCAGCATCTTTAGGTGGAATAGCGTTTTGCATCAACTCACCAATTTTAGCATCGGTGAACATATACTTATTACGCATATCATCCGCAGAGATACCGATATCGGTCGCTACACGTTCATAACGTTGATACTGAGTGCTATGGCAACCAGAACAGTAATGTTGGAACAGGTCCACACCACGCTCTAAAGAAGCTTTATCATGCAGATCAACATTGGCATCTTCTAAATGAATTTTATGTCCGCTCGCGGCCATAGCCAACGTCGGCAACAAGGTAACTAATGCAATCAATAATTTTTTCATTAGTGTGTCAACCTCGCTGGAACAGGTTTAGTTTTTTCATTCTTGCTGTATACCCACAGCGCTACAAAGAAACCAAAGTAAGTGAAAGTAAACACCTGTGCAACTATCGTCAGCGTCGGCGTGGCAGGCACTACCCCTAAATAACCCAATACTATGAAAGATATAGCAAATTGAGCAATGTTCAGCTTATGTAGCGTACTACGGTAGCGAACTGACTTCACTTTACAGCGATCTAACCAAGGCAATACGAACAGTACTGCAATCGACAGACCCATCATTATCACGCCACCCAATTTATCAGGCACAGCACGTAAAATGGCGTAAAAAGGAGTGAAGTACCAAACGGGTGCAATGTGTTCAGGTGTCTTCATCGAGTTAGCCGCTTCAAAGTTTGGCTTTTCAAGGAAGTAACCACCGCCTTCAGGAATAAAGAACAACACATAGCAGAACACTATCAGGAAGCCCGCGACGCCCATGATGTCTTTTACAGTGTAATATGGGTGGAATGGAATACCGTCAACTGGCCAGCCATTTTCGTCTTTGTTCTTCTTAATTTCGATACCGTCAGGGTTGTTAGAACCCACTTCATGCAGCGCAATTAAGTGTAAAAACACGAGTACGACTAATACTAGCGGCAGAGCAATAACGTGCAGCGCAAAGAAACGGTTCAGCGTTGCGCCAGAGATCACGTAGTCACCACGGATCCACAGGGTTAAGTCGTCACCAATAACTGGAATCGCACCGAACAGAGAGATAATTACCTGCGCACCCCAATATGACATTTGACCCCATGGCAGCAAATAACCCATAAAGGCTTCGGCCATCAACACGAGGAAAATTAACATACCGAACAGCCACAGTAGTTCTCTAGGTTTCTGATATGAACCGTAAATTAAACCACGGAACATGTGCAGATAGATCACGACGAAGAAGGCTGATGCACCCGTTGAGTGCATATAACGCAGCAACCAACCGTATTCAACATCACGCATTATGTATTCAACAGAGGCAAATGCGCCTTCTGCTGTTGGTACATAGTTCATCGTCAACCAGATACCTGTCAGTAATTGGTTAACCAATACCAACATCGCTAGCGAACCGAAAAAATACCAAAAGTTAAAGTTAGTTGGCGTAGCGTACTGGCCCACGTGACGGTTATAAGTCGCCGTCATTGGGATACGCGCATCAATCCAATTAATTAAATTCTTAACCATTACGCCACTCCTTTATCTACACCGATAATCACGGTGCCATCATCAACGTATTGATGTGGAGGGATAACTAGGTTCAATGGAGCAGGTACGCCTTGGAAAACGCGACCAGCCATATCGAACTTAGAGCCATGACATGGACAGAAGAAACCAGAAGTGACACCTTCAACTTGCTCACCAAATGAATCTGGCAAATAAGTAGGTGAACATCCGAGGTGGGTACAAATACCGACAGCAATAAAATACTCTGGCTTGATTGAGCGCAAAGGATTTGTTGCATAATCAGGCTGCTGCATCTCAGCAGAAGCAGGATCTCTTAACTTATCATCATGTGTTGGCAGTTCATTGATCACAGCATCTGTGCGACGGACAACCCATACAGGTTTTCCACGCCACTCAACACGGATCAGCTGACCTGGCTCTACTTTACTGATATTTACTTCGACCGGTGCACCTGCAGCTTTCGCTTTGGCACTCGGATTCCATGACTTGATGAAAGGAACCGCTACAGCGACGGCACCAGCACCACCTACTACGGCGGTTGCGGCTGTCAGGAATCTGCGACGTCCGGTATCGACTGGCGCATTGCTCATCCACTTATCTCCCAGAGGGTGTTGGAATTTTTATATTTCAAAGACTTTCAGCCCTTAGTCATCACTAGGGTCAAAAATCGAAGTTTGAAGCGGGGCTCATTATAGCTAAAAATTAGAAGCAGATCATAGTGAAAACACGCAAGTAAGTTAGGGAGATTGCGTGTTTTTTAAAAAAAGCCTAAAAAAGACCCAACTATTAACCCATTTTAATTCATTTGGATCATATTTTAAGCTTCTTGTCTGTGATATCGGCATAAAGCATGCATCGCTAATATAAATTAGCCCAGACTTTTCAAACTAAGTTAACAATCGCCAGATAAAAAAATAGGCCCTGAGTAACAGGACCTATTAAATCAATACTTTTAATGCATTACTTCTTGGGTGCAGTGCTCTTCATATACTTGAAGAACTCGCTATCAGGCTCTAACACCATAATATCGGACTTGCCTGAGAAGCTGGCTCGATAAGCCTCTAAGCTACGAACAAAACCGAAGAACTCAGCATCTTTGTTGTAAGCATCAGAATATATCTTCGCTGCTAACGCATCTCCTTCACCTCGAATGGTTAAGGCTTTACGTTCAGCTTCGGCAATCTTCACCGTCACATTGGCATCTATCGTTGCACGAATAATTTCAGACTGTTCTTTACCTTGCGCTCTATGCTCTTTTGCCACAGCTTGACGCTCTGCACGCATACGCTGGTAAATACTGTTACTGACGTTAGCCGGTAGATTGATTTGCTTTACACGCACATCAACAACTTCAATACCTAAGTCTTTTGCACTTTCTGAGGCATTGGATAACGCATCATTTTGCAGTTCATCACGCTTACCAGAAACAATCTCTCTAATAGTGCGACGACCAAACTCTGTGCGTAAATCGTTGTTGATCTTACGTTGTAATAGCGATTCTGCATTCGACTTAATACCACCGTTTGTAGACAGGTAATATTTTTCGAAATCCATAATGCGCCACTTCACATAGGAATCGACCATAAGGTCTTTCTTCTCTGAAGTTACAAAACGATCAGCTGCACCATCAAGTGTTTGAATACGAGCATCGAGTAATTTTACTTTATCGATCACAGGCACTTTCATGTGCAGGCCTGGGCCGTAGACGCGGGTGACTTGCTTACCGTCAACGTCGTCTTTTAAAATTTCACCGAAACGCGCCACAATAGCGCGCTCGCCTTCATTCACCACCATTAAAGATGACAAACCAATACCTAAGAGCACGGCGATAAGAATAACGCTTAATCTACCCATGGATTACTCCCTCCCTTGGCGAGTACGATCATCGCGGGATGGACGTCCACTCAAAGGCTCATTCGCGCGAGTCGTTGATACAGATGAAGAATTAACATTTTGCTGTGGCTTAGCTTCCAGCTCATTTGTCGCAGGCTTCTGCTGAATTAACTTATCTAGCGGTAGGTACATTAAGTTGCCGTTGTTCTTAGCATCAATCAGCACTTTATTCGTATCTGTCATCACTTGCTGCATTGTATCAATATACAAACGCTTACGAGTCACTTCAGGCGCAGCTTGATACTCTGGTAATAACAACTCAAAACGAGCCACTTTACCGCGAGCTTCTAAGACTTCACGCTCTTTGTAAGCATTAGCTTGTTGCGCCATACGTTCAACTTCACCACGAGCTTTTGGTTCAATTTCACGGGCATAAGCTTCAGCTTCACGAATAAAACGTTGTTCATCTTCTTGGGCAGAAATCGCATCATCGAAGGCGTCTTTCACTTCTTCTGGCGGACGTGCCGGTAAGAAGTTAACGTCAACAACAGCAAGACCCAATTTGTACGGTTCAAGAATGCGCTCTAACTCTTTCCACGTATCGCGACGAATAGCATCACGGCCCGTAGTCAGAATATCATCCATCTTGTTATGTCCAATGACATAACGCAGTGCACTGTCAGTCGCTTCACGCAAACTGGCGTTCGCATCGACGGCACTAAATAGATATGAGTAAGCATCTAAAATACGATACTGAACATCAAGCTCAACTTTCACGACGTTTTCATCGGATGTCAGCATGCTACCAGACGCAGGAATAGAGCGAACCGATTGAATGTCGACGGGATAAATTTGGTCGATAAATGTGGCTTTCCAATGAAGTCCAGGGCCAATTTCGCCAGCGTGTTTACCAAATCGCAGTGCCACACCACGCTCAGCTTCTTTAATTGTATAAAAACCCGAAAGTCCCCAAACAACTACAGCAACAGCAAGAATGATGATTAGGCTAAACGAACTAAAAGACTGGCCTGAGCCATTTCCTTTGCCGCCAAAGCGCTTTGAAAGATTACGAAAAACCTCGTCAAGGTCCGGTGGTCCTTTGTCGTTACCACCTTTATTTCCCCAAGGATCATTACCCTTGTTACCGGGCTCGTTCCAAGCCATTTAGCACTCCATAAGTGGATGAAATAAATTAGATTATTAACAAACAGCTTCATCTATCGAATCTTCGAAGATGAAGGTTTCTAACTCACCCTGACTCTGTTTTGTTAATCGGCGCCAATCGGCGTCCGATAAACGAACAGACAAAATACAGTTCCCCAGATCGTCGTACTCTTTCTGCTGTATCGCATCCAGTCGATAAAACTGGCCAAGATAATGTCCAGCAGTTGCCGGAATTCTAAGTGTTAGCTCTTTAATCACCTCACCAATAAGCTCAGTGATGGCTTTCAATAGCAAATCAAATCCTAAACGCTTCTGTGCTGAAACCCAAACTCGAACGGGTTTGCCTATGTCGTTATATTCAATTCTTGGCGTCACATCTTCGAGTAAATCGATTTTGTTACAGACCACGAGTTGCATTACTTCATCGGCTTGGATGTCTTTCAGTACAGATTGAACCTGATCAAAATTATCCGCCATGTTTTCATCTGCACAATCAACTATGTGTAGTAATAACTCAGCTTGCCTTGTCTCTTGTAAGGTTGCCTTAAATGCAGCAACGAGATCATGGGGCAAATGACGAATAAACCCTACAGTATCCGCTAATATCACGGCACCATCAGGTAAATCTAACTTTCTTAGCGTAGGATCGAGTGTGGCAAATAGCTGATCTGCAGCATAAACATCAGATGATGTTAGGGCATTAAACAGCGTTGATTTACCCGCGTTTGTGTAGCCGACTAATGAGACTGTCGACAAATCACTACGCTTACGTGCACGTCGACTCTGTTCACGTTGCTTATCAACTCGCTCTAAGCGTTTGTTGATATTTTTAATCCGTCCTCTGAGCAAACGTCTATCGGTTTCGAGCTGGGTTTCCCCTGGACCACGTAAACCAATACCGCCCTTTTGCCTTTCAAGATGCGTCCAACCACGGATCAGGCGAGTCGACATATGGCGCAATTGCGCTAGCTCCACCTGTAACTTACCTTCGTGAGTTCGCGCTCTTTGGGCAAAAATATCGAGAATAAGTGTCGTACGGTCGAGCACTCGACACTGACACACTTGCTCAAGATTACGCTCTTGGGCTGGACTCAATGCATGATTAAAAATCACCACATTGGCTTCAGTCGCCGCCACTAATGCAGCTAACTCTTCGGCTTTACCAGAACCCACAAAAAATTTGCGATCCGGTGAACGTCGACTTCCAGTAATCACCCCGACTGATCTTGCCCCAGCTGATTCTACTAATAGCTGCAGCTCGACTAAATCTTCTCGGCGTTCCTCATCGGAAAAGTCGATATGGACAAGAACCGCAGTTTCTCCCGCCTCATAACGATCAAACAAGAAGCAAACTCCTCAGATAATACTTATTCGCCACTAGGCGCATCATCTTGAGCACCATATCCGCCTTGGGCATTTTGGTGACCAGTAACGTTGAATGGGCGTGCTGGCACGACAGTAGAAATAGCGTGTTTATAAACCATTTGGCTCACTGTATTTTTCAACAGAATGACAAATTGATCAAACGACTCTACCTGTCCTTGGAGTTTAATGCCGTTAACCAAGTAAATTGATACAGGAACGCGCTCGCGACGCAATGCGTTCAAAAATGGGTCTTGTAAAGATTGCCCCTTAGCCATTTTATTATTTCCTTTTTTAATTTATATAAAATAAATCGATATCAGTGATAGTTTTTTGTTTAGTTTTAGTATTATACAGCAAGGGCTAATAAGCTAGCGGCATTGACGCATAAGTATAACTAAATTCCCCTCAGCACCACTTTCAAGCCAATTCAACTCTGGCCAACTCCGCAACCATGTTAATTGACGCTTAGCCAATTGCCTAGTAGCAGCAACCGCTTTTTCGACCATAGTATCATAGTCAAACTCACCATCTAGGTATTGCCAGCACTGTCGATAACCGACACAACGCATTGAAGGCAAGTCTAAATGCAAGTCTCCACGGGCTTTTAGCTCTGTGACTTCCTCAATAAAGCCCTGTTTGAGCATAAGCGCAAAACGTTGCGCTATTAAGTCATGTAACACTTTGCGCTCGCGCGGTGCAATAGCAAACTGCACTACGTCATAGGGCAAGGGGGCTGACTTGGTCTGAGTCAACTCAGTCATGCTCTTGCCGCTTATTCTATAGACTTCCAGCGCTCTTGAAAGTCTTTGTGGATCATTAGGATGAATTCTTTCTGCCGACACGGGATCTATCTCCCTTAATTGGTCATGCAGTGCTTCCCATCCCTTTTCATCCGCCTCCGCTTGGATCTCGGCCCTAATGGCCTCGTCCGCACTCGGTAAAGGTGACAAACCTTCGAGTAACGCTTTGAAATACATCATGGTTCCGCCAACTAATACTGGCGTTTTCCCCATGCTGACAATCTCTTCTATCTGGGCTATTGCATCGGCTCTAAAGTCGGCTGCCGAATAGCTTTCACTGGGATCACGAATATCAATTAATCTGTGCGGCCCACGAGCCAGTTCGTCTGCTGAAGGCTTGGCACTGCCAATGTCCATACCACGATAAATTAATGCCGAATCGACCGAAATGATTTCACAGTTATGCTTTTCGGCCAATTCTAATGCTAAAGCTGTCTTACCTGAGGCCGTTGGCCCCATCAAAAATAACACTTTAGGCTGTAATTCTTTATTCACTTGCTTGCTCTTCTAGCCACGATTGCCAAGGTAAGAATATCGCTTTGTTGGCAATAAGCTGTTTTTTCTCTTCAGCTAACTGCGAAAATGCTGCCCAGACTTCTGGTGCCGAAACGAATCCCGTTAAACTGTGTTTTGCCAACCAAAACGCCAATGCGCTCGGCGCAGGTGTTTCAAAACGTAGTGATTGTAGCCATTCAGGGATCACTTTGGCTAACTGGCTCTCTCTGATATATGGGGGCACTTTTTTAATAATCAACTGCTGGTAACGAATTGTTAGTTCTAAACCTAATTGGCGGATCAGCGTGTCATGTTCAGTGAGCACAGCCTGCCAATCCGCATCAGCCGCGACAGACACAGGCATCAATAAAGGCTGACCAATTAACCCAGTCGCTAGCTTAGCTTCAATCTCTTGGCATCGCGTCGCCAATGCTACTGATTTTATTGATAATAAACTGAGTTTATCTTCCGACGTCATCACCCAATATTGCCCATCTAATATCGATGGCATAGGTAACACAGACTGATAATCTTGATCTTTTACACTGTAAGAAGGGGTTTGCAGTAAAGCACCATAACTTGCTATTGCCGCCTTTGACGGTAATTCAGTACGTTGTCGAGATTCACCTACAGAATAACTGCCACGGCTGCTGTCTCTTGGCATTGTCATGCTGCCAAAAGCATTGGTTTGAGTGCCAAAACTGGCGCCTTCTCGTCCTGCGCCTACAGACTTTACTTGAACTGCTGGGGCTACTGAATCTTGAGCAGACTCAAGTGTATCAGTTTGCGCATTAACTAGAGCTGAATCAGCGCCAAGTGCAAAAGGAACAGATATTTCAGCTGCGCTTGTTGGGGCATCCACAAACACATCTTCAACCTCATCCAAAGAACTAGAGTGAACGAAGTTAAGCTCTCCTGCTTCTTCCAGCGCCGATTGCAATGCTTGCAGAATATAATCATGCACATAGCGACTCTGATGGAATCGCACCTCATGCTTAGCGGGATGCACGTTAACATCCACTTGATGGGGATCGATATCCAACATCAGCACGTAGCCGGGTTGTTCAAGTTCTGCTTTTTGAGCAAAGGCTTGACGCACTGCATGATTGACCAAGCGATCACGGATAAGGCGTCCATTGACATAAAAGTAATGGGTATCGCTGATAACTGGTGACCAAGGTGACTGCAAATAGCCACTGAGGCGTAAATCATCGTGTTGGCATTCAATCTTAAGCGCTTGCTCGGCAAATGGACGGCCACACACTTGCGTCAAACGCTGTAAATACTGGGCTTCATTCATGGCAGGACGATAATTACGTACTGTCTTGCCGTTATGCGTCAACGTGAAATGAATATCGCCGCGCACTAATGCAATGCGCTTTAACCATTCATCTATATGGGTAAATTCGGTTTTGTCACTCTTTAAAAAGCGTCTGCGAGCCGGTGTATTAAAGAATAAATCCACCACTTCAATCGTCGAACCTACTGGATGCGCGGCGGGCATCACTTTAACTGCCATGTCGGCACCTTCAGCATGGGCTTGCCACGCTTCGGTTTGCTCAGCCGTGCGTGAAGTTAAAGTTAAACGTGAGACTGAGCTGATACTGGCTAGCGCTTCACCACGGAAACCAAAACTAAGGATCGCTTCAAGATCGTCTAAAGTGTGCAGCTTTGAGGTCGCATGGCGCGATAAGGCCAGCGCGAGTTCATCTTTAGGTATACCAGAGCCGTTATCGCGAATTTTAATCAGCTTGCTGCCGCCTTTGTCGATTTCAATATCGACTCGGCTCGCTCCTGCGTCGAGGCTATTCTCGACCAATTCTTTGACTACGGAAGCGGGTCTCTCAACCACTTCCCCCGCCGCAATTTGGTTGGCTAATTGCGGAGGCAGGATCTGAATGCCCATAATGCTTTCCTATTTAACTCTGGGGTATGACTAGCGTTTGCCCTAACTGCACCACATCGGACTTCATTCCATTCGCTTGTTTGATGCTGGACATAGGCACACTGTAACGTTGCGCGATTGCAGATAAAGATTCTCCGCGACGGACCTTATGTTTAACCTTTGTCGATACCGCATCACCAACATAGGCTGTAGGCGTTCTTTCTGTTGAGGTTCTTTCTGCTGATGCTTTTGCTGTGGTTTTGGCCGGCTTAGCACTGCTAGAGCTTCCTCCCCTTCTTTGGGCAAGCAAAGTATCCGCTGGCGGATTGTTGTGATAGTAACGGCTCACACCCTTATAAATAGCATTGGCAATGCTCTCTTGATGGCGACTACTCGACAGTAAACGCTCTTCTTTAGGGTTTGAAATAAAGCCCGTTTCAACCAAGATTGAAGGAATATCCGGTGACTTCAGCACGGCTAAACTCGCGGACTCAGGGCGACTTTTATGCAATTGAGTCACGCCACCTAAATCTTTTAAAATATCCCCCGCTACAGAATGGCCAATTGCCATCGAACTGTTCATTGACATATCGAGCAGCGTCATAGCCAAATACTGTTCATTATCCGTGTTTTGGATAATCTCACCCGCGCCGCCCAGCAACTCAGAATGCTTCTCTTTTTGCTCTAACCAACGACCAATTTCACTATTAGCACGACGCATTGATAGCACCCATACGGAGGCGCCACGTGGATTGGGCGAGGTAAAGGCATCCGCATGGATAGAAATCAGCAGATCTGCCTTACTGTTGCGCGCCAGTTCAGAGCGTTTATTTAAATTCACAAAATAATCACCAGTACGGATCATCACAGCACGCATGCCTGGCGTGTCATTGATTTTGCTGGAAACACGTCTGGCGATTTCTAGGGCGACCTTTTTTTCATAAACACCAGAAGGACCAATGGAGCCAGGATCGTCGCCACCATGACCCGCATCAATAGCAATGACAATATCGCGGGATGATTGCGCCGCTTGGGTGACAGTTTTGACGGGTGTAGATGACACGATAGCCGTTGCCGTAGTTAACGTTTTATCTTCTAAATCAACCACTAGACGATTGCCATAGGGTGCAGTAACAGGCAAAGAAAACAAGCTTGCATTCAATGGCTTTACGAGATCGATCACTAAGCGCAAATCACCTTTAGTGGGTGACTTACTGATCCGCACGCCCTTAACTAACTTACTGTTGTTTTCAAGATTTTTAAGCACAACTTTAGCAGTAGTCTTTTTTAAATCCACCACTAAACGATTAGGGCCATCTAAAGAGAAATAGGTGTAATCAGGCACTCCACTCAAGTCAAACACGATTCGAGTTGACTCAGGCGCGGCCCAAATACGTACGCTTTCTAACTGATTAGCAGCATGGGCCACCACAGAGAAAAAAGAACATAAAGAAAGAATAATAATTTGAAAATACGGGTTATTTTTTATCATTTTAGTTTTTATTTTATCGCTTTTAATAACTTTTCACCTAGCTCAGACAAGGCCTCTATACGTATTTCTCGCCCACTATTTTGATAACTTAAATGCATATGGACATCGGCAGCGGGCAGTAAACCCTCTCCCTTATCTGGCCATTCAACAATGCACAGACTCTTATCCGTAAAGTAATCACGGATCCCCATAAACTCGAGTTCTTCTGGATCGTTTAAACGATACAAATCAAAATGATAAACTTCGACATCTTCTAGCTCATATGGTTCAACTAAAGTGTAAGTCGGGCTTTTAACGGCACCTTTATGGCCCAATCCCTGAATTAAGCCACGACTCAGCGTCGTTTTACCGGCTCCTAAATCACCCGTAAGATACAGAGTCAAAGGCGCTTGGACATGGCGGGCTAATTTTTGCCCAACCGCAATAGTGTCGTCTTCGTTGTCTAAGAAAAAAGTTAACTCTGTCATATCCGCTTATATCACTGCTGTTATTGATGGAGAAGCGACTCAATCCTAAAAAGGCACAGGGCACATAACAAAGTCCAGCCCCGCTTGAGTCTCACATTCCGCCTAGAGTAAATCACTATTCACTAATTGGCGAATAAAAGGCATTAAATCGCTCGCTAACATACCCCGTTCTCCCTGTATTGCCGCAAGATCAGCGGCGCAACCATGTACGACTACGCCAAGCACAGTTGCCTGCATATTATCCATTCCCTGAGCCATGAGCGCGCCTATAATACCAGATAACACATCGCCACACCCACCACTGGCAAGCCCAGGGTTGCCGACTGGTGCAACTACCATTTGCTGACCATCAAAAATGACCGTTCCTGCGCCCTTTAGCAATACAACGCCGCCGTACTTTTGCTGTATAGCGCGAACAGCGGCAAATCTATCCAGTTCAATATCGACCACGGTACAACCAAGTAAACGCGCGGCCTCGCCCGGATGTGGTGTTAGTACCCAATTCGCTTGGCGCCTTGGTTCATTACTGAGCAGATTCAACGCATCGGCATCTAAAACACAAGGCTTATCGCTCAAGCCCACGGCTTTAAACAAATTATACCCCCAGTCATGCTTACCTAAACCAGGGCCAAGCACGATAACCTGCGCCCAACCAAGGCGCAGATACACTTCCATATCGACTAAATCACAACCCCAAAACATCAGTTCAGGACGGGAGACATTCACCGTCAGTTGATGCTCAGGTCGACTGATCACAGTGACTAATCCCGCGCCTGCACGTAAGCAAGCCTCACTTGCCAGTCTCACAGCCCCAGCCATGCCTATATCACCGCCGATGACAGTGACTTTGCCCGATTGGCCTTTATGGCTATCCCGTGCTCGGGCGGCAAAATAGTCCTTAAGAGTCTCTCTTCCAACTCTTTGTGCGCTCGCTTCAGCAAAGAAAGGCGTTAATCCTAAATCTGCAAATTCAAGCTCGCCACTGTAATGCCGCGCCTTACCTGTTAACACACCTTGCTTTACACCACCAAAACATAAGGTAATATCCGCCATCACAGCAACACCTACTACGGCGCCTGTATCAGCAATGACTCCAGAGGGTAAATCAAGGCTCAATACCCAAGCCGAATTGTCATTGATGGCACGGATATATTTAGCCATATCGTCGCGCACAGCATCACGTACACCCGTACCTAACAGACCATCGACTATGATTTTCGCTGCGAGAATAGGTTCAACCTCTAACGGCAGTAATTTTCCACCTTCAGCAAGATAATGGGTCAATGCTTGCTGACACTCAGGCGTGCCTGCCGCTGACGTCATCATCACAGAAATGTCCATACCACTGGCACGGGCTAGACGAGCGCACACTAAGGCATCGGCACCATTGTTACCGCTGCCAGCAAGAATTAACACAGGTAAGACTTTGGAGCTATGTTTCGCTAAACACTCAAAAGCCGCCGCGCCAGCACGCTCGACCAATTCATAGAGACTAGATACTCCCTGAGACACTGCACTCAGTTCCGCTTCGCGAACTTGTGTTTGGGTGTATAGAGCTTTGGGAAATTGCGATAGATCTTGTGCCATGAAGGATCTCCTTAGACACCAATGACTCCATTTCACAATGAGTAATCTCACCATAGAAGTCTTGGCAGAATTGAGCAAGGCCAATAAAAATCAGCCAATAGATCAAGAAAGTAGCAAAAAAAGCAGCGAGAAATTATGACGTAAATCAGTTCAGGCGCAGAAACCCGCCCAAATGGAGCAAAGTAGAGTAAAAGTTGCCGATACAAAGTCGACATAAAAACCAAAGCCAGCGCTGGGCTGGCTTTGAGAATCAAGAAGAAATGACGGTTTAGATATCGTCCATCCGAATCGTACTGTGGACTAGACGTTGCTGCTGAGTTTTCTCTACTCGGATCAAATTGGCTAACGCATTGCGCGCATCTTCCGCCGTGGTTGAGTTAACTGTTTTTTCTAACAAACCAATCAGACGATTCTCTAGGTCTAAATGTAAGTTGAGCACATCATCTTCATTCATGTTTGCGGGCAACATAGTATCTTGGCAACGCTTAGTAAAGTCTTCAAAAGTGAAGTCTTTATACCAAGTATCAAGAATACGATGTGGTGCTTCATCCATATAATCACGCAGTTTTTCTGCCATGGTTTTTTGGTGTGATTCAAAATACTCCAACATCATTTTCACACGAGCCGAGTCAGCTTGATTGTTGAGTCGGCCATAGAGTTGCGCCATATCTAAGCGGCAATTTGCCACATACTCGAGTAGATCACGTAATTGTTGAATACGCATATAATGCACTCCATTGTCAGGCCAACTACTTGGCGCTATTAATTTTGTCTAATTCCATTATGTGAGTAAAAGCGTTACGAATATTTGAACAAGGTCATAATTTAACTTTCACGCAGCTATCTAATTTAGGAAAACTTGAAGAAACACGCTATAGATCACGCATCTTAATCCTATCACACTGTTTTGTATAAAAGAGAAAAGCCAAAAGAGATCTCAACGCACTTTTCCCAAAGGGTATTCGTAAGTCTTTGGTTGTGCATGGTGAATCTGAGATAGAGTGCTTGAAGTAGATGGCAGTGAATCAAGACAAATATAGATGAGCCAATTGAGGGAATGACACGAAAAAGTCATTGTTAGAGAGTTTAACGGAAGTACAGCGAAATGATTTTGATAGGGAGAGATTCGAGCAATGATCTATGCCTTAGTCAACGGCTAAGCATTGTAAGTAATAGCAATATGAGCTACACGATTGAAATGATCTTAGCTAAAGTAGTTTTTGGGGGATTTATTGAAATTGGAGCGACATGATTTTGATCAAGAGCGGTTTGAACCGATAACCTATACCTTGGCAAAAAAGAAGGTATCGCCATATCAAGTCCGCAACTGAGCTAATCCCAATTGAGTAATCTGATAGTGGAATATTTAGGAAATTGGAGCGACATGATTTTGTTCAAGAGCGGTTCGAACCGATGACCTATACCTTGGCAAAAAAGAAGGTATAGCCATATCAAGTCCGCAACTGAGCTAATGTCAATTGAGTAATGTGATAGTGGAATATTTAGGAAATTGGAGCGACATATCGGGTTCGAACCGATGACCTATACCTTGGCAAGGTATCGCTCTACCAACTGAGCTAATGTCGCATAATCTGTATTAATGATTTGGTAAATCACTAAGTTTTAATTTGGAGCGACATATCGGGTTCGAACCGATGACCTATACCTTGGCAAGGTATCGCTCTACCAACTGAGCTAATGTCGCATAATCTGTATTAATGATTTGGYAAATCACTAAATTTTAATTTGGAGCGACATATCGGGTTCGAACCGATGACCTATACCTTGGCAAGGTATCGCTCTACCAACTGAGCTAATGTCGCTTTTTGCATCGCTGCTACATTTACCTTCAACATTAACAAAGGTATCGCCTTTAACCTTTATCAACTGAGCTAATGTCGCATTCAATCTAAATGACCGAACATCTCTGTTCGCATCAAAAAGTTGAGGCCGCATTATATGAAAAATTCATGCGGCTGCAACCCCTTCTTGCATATTTATCTACTGATCGGTCAAATTTTAAATACTTTGCTGCGATAATACTGCAATTCAGCGATCGACTCTTGGATATCCTGCAGTGCTTGGTGAGTATTTTGCTTCTTAAAACCGTCCATCGTTTCTGGACTCCAACGCTTCACTAGCTCCTTAATCGTACTGACATCCACATTGCGGTAGTGGAAATAATCTTCCAGCTCGCGCATATAACGATTTAAAAAGCGTCTATCTTGACCAATGCTGTTACCACACATTGGAGAAGCACCCTTAGGAACATACTGTTCTAAGAAGGCAATAGTCTTAGCCACGGCTTGCGCTTCGGTTTCTTGGCTAGCACGAACGCGATCAATCAACCCAGACTCACCATGATGCTTTTGATTCCAATCGTCCATGGCGGCCAGCACATCATCTGACTGATGAATCGCGATAACCGGACCTTGACCGATAATATTGAGTTCTTGATCTGTCACTAAAGTGGCAATTTCAATGATCCTGTCGACGTCGGGCTCTAACCCTGTCATTTCCAAATCGATCCAAATGAGATTATTTACATCTGCCGTCATAAATCAGCCTTATCATGTCAGTTAGCCTAAATTCAGGCTTTTTTATTCAAGAGCGTGTATCATACTGCTTTTTTCCGACACAAAAAATCACCTAATTGACGAAGACGAATCAGTGAGTAAAAAGAAACCCCTAAGCCAAGGTCAATTACGCCGTATGCGCGCTAATCACGAGAAGCGACTCAATCGTGACAGTGGCGATAAAAATACGCCAGAGTTACAGGATAGTTCATTGGGGCAAGAACAGCCCGGTACTGTGATTTCACGTTTTGGCCAACATGCCGACATAGAAACTGAAAGCGGCCAAATTGTGCGCTGTAATATTCGCCGTGCCGTCACAAGTTTAGTGACTGGCGATAAAGTGATCGTACGCTTAGCCATTGAGAGCCAAGCCAATAGCGGCATCGCAGGTATTGTTGAAGCCGTTCATCCACGTCGCTCATCACTTACACGCCCAGATTTATACGATGGCGTGAAAATCATCGCCTCGAATATCGACCAGATTTTGATTGTCTCCTCGGTATTACCCAGCTTTACCACCCAGATCATCGACCGTTATTTAGTGGCTGCCGAAGATACCGATATTCCGCCTATCATCATTTTGAATAAAATTGACTTGCTCAATCCCGATGAAGCGCAGGCAATCGACGAAGCGCTACAGCGCTACAAAGACATTGGCTATCCGGTTTATAAGGTCAGCAGCAAGCTTGGCGATGGTATCGATACCATCAAAGGCATACTCAAAGATAAAGTCAGCGTGTTTGCCGGCCAATCTGGTGTGGGGAAATCATCGATCATCAATGCATTACTACCCGATGCAGAGCTTATTATCGGCGATGTTTCCGATAACTCAGGTTTAGGTCAACACACTACTACCACTGCTAAGCTGTTGCACTTGCCTAGTGGCGGCGATTTGATTGACTCCCCAGGCGTGCGCGAGTTTGCCCTATGGCATCTTCCTGCACAACGTGTCGGCTGGTGCTTTATCGAGTTTCGCGAGTATCTTGGCGCATGTAAATTCCGCGATTGTAAACACGGTGACGATCCCGGCTGTGCACTTCAAGAAGCCCTGAGCCAAGGTAAGATCAGCGCAGATCGCTTTAATAATTACCATAAAATTATCGCCAGCTTAGATGAACAACGTCATGCCCGCCATTTCCGCGCGGCCACTGACGAATAACGACTTATTGATAAATAACAACAGTCTCAGCAAAGATTGAGCAGTAAGAAAAGGAATTGAAATTGGATAAAGTCAAAATAGCGCTGCAGTACATGCTGCCAAAACACTTGTTATCTCGTTTAGTGGGTAAACTCGCTGCAGCCGAAGCTGGCGCCTTAACCACTGCCGCCATCAAGTGGTTTATCAAACAATATAAAATCGACATGAGCGAAGCGGCGCAGAGTGAGCCTGAAGCTTATAAAAGCTTTAATGCTTTTTTTACCCGCGCCCTTAAACCCGGTATTCGTCCGTTAGATATGGACGCCGATATCATGGTGCATCCCGTCGATGGTGCGGTAAGTCAGTTAGGCCCCATCAAAAACGGTCGCATCTTCCAAGCTAAGGGTCATCACTATTCATCGTTAACTTTGCTTGGCGATCAAACCGAAGATGCTAAACGCTTCGAAGGCGGTGATTTTGCGACTATCTATCTGGCGCCTAAAGACTATCACCGTATCCACATGCCGATTAAAGGCACGTTATCAAAAATGACCTATGTACCTGGCGAACTGTTTTCGGTGAATCCGTTAACAGCGAGACACGTACCCGGTCTGTTTGCCCGTAACGAACGCGTTGTGGCGATTTTTGAAACCGAATTAGGTCCACTGGCTATGGTGTTAGTTGGCGCAACGATTGTTGCCAGTATTGAAACCGTCTGGGCAGGCACAGTCACGCCGCCGACAGGTAAGCAAGTCTTCACTTGGGAATATCCAACCCAAGGCCCAGATGCCATCACCTTAGACAAAGGTGAGGAAATGGGTCGCTTCAAGTTAGGCAGTACTATAGTGATGTTGTTTGCTAAAGATGCTATCGCAACATTTGCTGAAGGTGTTGAAGCCGAAGCAGTAACGCGTATGGGACAAGCCTTCGCTAACCTGAAAGACGTTAAGCAAGCGGATTAAGCTTTCTTGAGTTCTGCTAAACCTTCGGGATTAATTGAATTGCATCTGGCTGTGCTGCTATTTGGCGGCACAGCTTTGTTTTCTAAATTAATCCCGCTCAGCGCCCTCGACATCACCTTCCTACGCTGTATCGTCGCAGCCACAGTGTTAGGTTTGCTAGTCAAATTCAGCCGCAAACGTTTAACGCTGGCAAGCAAACAAGATTATCTAGTCGCAATCGGGCTTGGGGTTATCGTAAGTCTGCATTGGGTGACCTATTTTGCGGCCATGCAATTATCGTCGGTCGCCATTGGCATGATTGCGTTTTTCACCTATCCGGTGATGACAGTGATTGCCGAGCCGTTGCTGACAGGTAATAAGATAAAATTACACGATATGATCAGCGGTGTATTAGTGCTGATTGGGGTGATATTACTGATCCCTGAGGCCAATTTAGGTAACGACACTACGCTGGGCATTACCATCGGCATAGTGTCCGCCATCTTGTTCACCGCCCGTAACTTATTGCACAAACGCTACTTTTCCCAGTACAGCGGCCCCCATGCCATGTTCTATCAAACTTTGGTCGCTGTGGTGTTCCTGATGCCTTGGCACCAAACGGAACTGGACAGTATCTCATTAGAAGTGTGGGGATTAATTATTTTACTCGGCGTTGTCTTTACCGCTGCGCCACATGCGCTATTTACTTCTGCGCTGAGGCAACTCAGCGCCAAAACGGTTGGGCTAGTCTCTTGCTTGCAGCCCTTTTATGGCGCCATGTTAGCGCTGATTATTTTAGGTGAAGAGCTCAATCTCAACACCTTAATTGGTGGCACTATCATAGTCGCTACCGCCATCTTCGAAACCCATCAATCGCACCAGTCACAGCGGCGAAAAAAGAACGCCTGAAACATACCAATCTCAACGCAATTTGGCTAATATGGAGCGTCTTTCGCCCCTAAATGTCTTTAGCCTATATGCCACGTATTTTATTGTTCATTATTGCTTTTTTCACATTTTCCGCACTTGCCAATTCGCCTTTGCAGTTGGACAAACGTCTTGGCATGAACAAGCAAGATCAGCAACAAAATCTCAGCATTGACGAACAAATTAACGAACTAAAAATTAACATAGAAAAACTCGCCGCCAACGCAGCCAGTTTCCAACAAGCTCAGATTGATTTTGAGCAACATAAGAAGCGCACTAACCAAGCACTGAAAGACGCCTATAAGCCTTTATCACTAGAAAAAGGTACTGACCTCAGCCAGCAGGCTTCCATGGCCTATATTCGCTTGTCTGAACTTAAAGAAAGCGAATCCACCCTTGGCCGACAAGTTAACGATTTATTGCTACGTCACAATGACTTACCTACAGTTATCGCCAGCGCGAGGCAAACTGTCGCCCAAAACAAAAAAGCAGAACTCGCCCCGCTAGATACCCCAACGGGAGAGTTACAGCAAACTCAACGACTCTTCTTTGAACAAAGCCTTGCCACCGATGAAGCAGAACTTGCCAGCAGCCAAAAACGCATTGAACTGACGCAATTACAATTGCAGCTAGTCCGCCAACAACTGGTGCAGCAAGAAGCCTTGATCGAAACCATCAACAAGGCAATCAATAAACAACGTCAGCAACAAACGGATGCTACCCTAGCCAAAAACTTAGTTAATACCGAAAAAGTCATCGATCCTATCACCCGTAATATTGCCGACACTAACCAGATTTACGGCCAAAAGCTGCAAACGTTAACTTTGCAGATCAATAATGTGGTCGAACAGCAGGAACAGGCAGAAACCCAATATCAATCCCAAGCTAAACAACTGGCAAACATCCAAGAGCAGATCACTTGGGTCAAAATGAACTCCGCCTTTGGTGAGCGCTTTTTGCAGATGTTGCAATCACTGCCTAAACCACCGAATCACGAAAAACTGCAAACGCTGATCGCCGATGCGCGCTTAGACAGATACCATTTAGAGCAGCAACAAGCCCTCAATGAGCAAGAATTAGAACAACCCGGCTTATACAATGAGCAGCAGATTAAGCTCTTACACTCGCAACAGAGTTTGATCTCGCAGTTGATGCAAAGCTATGACCAATACTTGAGTGAATTAGGCAAGCTGAAGGTCAATTACCAACAACTGAGTCAACAGAATCTCACCCTAAAAAATACCCTTAACGAACATTTGTTCTGGGTGCCTAACGCTGCAAGTATCAGTAAGTTATGGCTTACGGATCTTGAGCGCAGCACGGTTTGGCTTGTGCAACAAGCACAGTGGGATGAACTGGGAAAAGCCTGGGATGAACAAAACGATTATTGGTCTTGGTGGATCATATTGCTGGTACTGTGTTTAGTCGTACAGGACTTAATCACGCCTAAATTCAATCGCTTGCTAAATCATTACACCACTTATGTGGGCAATGTGACCCAAGATAAATTCATTTACACTCTCAAAGCGCTCGCCTGCAGTATCAGCTATGCGTTGATAAAACCTTTCCCAGTGATCATGGCGGGATTGATTTTCTATCATTCCGATCGCAATTTTGTGCAAGCAGTGGGTATGGGCATACTGGCGATTGGTTTAGTGTATCTCTTATATCGCTTCATCTTTATTCTGACGCTCGACAAAGGCGTACTCGTGGGCCATTTCAAACGCCCCTCAAAACTCATCCAAGCGGGACAATCACGGCTCAGACACTTTGTGCTGATTGCTAGCCCATTATTGGGTCTGATGGGCTTTACCGAAATGCTCGACACATCACTAGTGCGTAATAGCATAGGCCGCGGCGCATTCATTATTTTCTGTATCGTTTTATTCTTGTTATATAAAGATATTTTAATCCTCAGCCGTAAAAACTCAGATGCCAAGAAAGACGGTAAAAACAAAAAACTTGTTCAGAAAATGCTCTGGACCTTGCTGATTTCTGTGCCGCTTTTAAGTGCAGGCTTAGCCTTTAGGGGTTACTACTTCACCGCTTTCCAAATGCTGTTACAACTGCAATTGTCGATCGTACTTGGTCTCGGTTTCTTGCTGTTATACCAACTGATCAAACGGTGGATGTTAATCGAACGCAGGCGTATCGCCTTCGATCGCGCCAAGGCAAAACGTGCCGAACGCTTAGCCCAAAGAGAGAAAGGCGAAACCCATCATCTCTCCGCCGATGGACTCGATACCTATGAAGAACCCGTGGTCGATCTGGAAACCATTTCGAGCCAATCCCTTGGCCTAGTGCGTTCACTCTTATTATTGGCCTTTTTAGCCAGTTTGATTGGTCTGTGGACTCAAACCCATACGGCGCTGTTTTCTTTCCTCGATGGCATTACGCTGTGGACGACTAATACCAGTGTGAATGGCTTAGAGCAACAATTGCCCATTACCATGAAATCACTGATGTTTGGGCTGATAGTGGTGGGTTTCTCGTTAATGATTGCCACCAATTTACCCGGCCTACTTGAGCTAATGATCCTGCAAAGGCTTGATCTCTCGCCCGGAACGGGTTTTGCGATCACAACCGTCAGTCGTTATCTGGTGGTTTTCCTCGGACTATTAATCGGCTTCTCTAATCTCGGGATGGAATGGTCTAAGTTGCAATGGCTGATTGCCGCACTATCGCTCGGTTTAGGTTTTGGTTTGCAAGAAATTTTCGCCAACTTTATTTCGGGTCTGATCATTTTGTTTGAGAAACCCGTGCGTATTGGCGACACAGTGACAATTCGTGATTTAACAGGGACTGTCAGTAAAATCCAAATTCGGGCGACAACGATTATTGATTGGGATAGAAAGGAAATTATCATCCCTAACAAGGCCTTTATCACAGAGCAGCTGATCAACTGGTCCTTGTCAGATCCTATTACTCGGGTCATTGTTTATGTATCGGTGGCGCGGGATTCAGACCCTGCCAAAGTTGAAGCGACCCTGTATCAAGCGGTGCAAGAGTGTGAAGATGCACTTGCCAGCCCAGAACCTGAGGTCTGGTTTGCCGGCTTTGGTAAACATACCCAAGATTATGAAGTGCGCGCCTATGCAAAAGATATGTCGGCACGCTGGCCACTGCGCCATGATTTACATAAACGAGTGACTAAAAAACTCAAAGAAAACAATCTCGAACTCGCCTACCCGCAGATGGAAATCCATATTAAGAATGGTCAAAATCGCGAGCAACAAGGCATTATTAGAAGCTAATAGGATCGCAGACCATGCTTATTTTTGCTCACCGCGGCGCCAGCGGTTATCAGGCCGAAAATACCTTAGCCGCCATGGCTAAAGCGTTAGAATTGGGTGCACAAGCCGTCGAACTCGATGTACATAATGTCGAAGGTGAGTTAGTCGTGTTCCACGACAGACGACTCGATAATAAAAGCTCGGGCACGGGCGTCATTCACTTAGTGAGCAAGGACTACCTAGCAAGCATCAATGTGAAAGGTGAATCCATTCCGACGCTATGGCAAGTACTTGAGCTGATTGCGGGGCGCTGCATAGTCAATATAGAGTTAAAAGGCATTAATACCGTCACGCCATTAATCGACTTATACCCAAAGGCTATGAGTCAGCTTGGGTTTACCAAGGAGCAGTTACTGATTTCCTCCTTTAACCACCCCTATCTGCATGAACTTAAACAGGCGTTGCCGGATGTGTTAGTCGCACCATTGCTTGCCAGTATTCCACTCGATGGGGCTGGCGTGGTAAGCGAACTGAATGCCTATTCATTGCATTTAGATGTGAGTTTTATCAGCCAAGCGCTAGTAGATGACGCCCATAACCGAGGTGCCAAGGTTTATGTTTATACTGTCGATCATATTGATGATATTCATGCGCTTAAGCAGATAGGCGTCGATGGCGTGTTCAGCAATTACCCCGATCGCGCCATGCAAGCCTTAACTCAAAAGGCAATGGCCGATTACTCTGGCTACTTTGAGTAACGGCAAAAATAATAACGCTATTAAGCTTGGCTATTTCGCTGAGCCCAATAACCGATAAAAATAAACATGGCCACAATTAACAGAAACATCCAATGGGATGGCATAGCCACTATATGTCTTGCCACCCAAGGCGTGGCTTTCACGATCAATAGTCCATAGCCAAAGGCATTCACAATAATAAAAACAAATGTTCGCAGCACAAAAGAATGCCCCAACAAATGACGCCTTAAGATACGATTTACATCCGCTGAAAAAACCAAAATAAGACACACCACCATAGCGGTAGCAATATCGAAGGCCCAAGGGCGAAGCATATTGCCTAACTGGGCAATAATGGCGACTAATTGATCAAACATAGACTTAACCTAAAAAGATGCAGCGCAATCCATCTGAGTGGCCGCGACAGCGTATTGAAAAATAACAATAACCAAGCATAAAGGGAGACGCCATGGGGCACAAGTTACTCTTGCTAACAAAGGCAAATCAACAGTACCGCGACTTGATTGAGGCGCAGAGTCTCCCAGATTTAACGTTACTCGATGATAATCCAGCGAGCATAATTGATGCAGATATTTGGTTAGCCGAACCTAAACTCGCCGCGCCCCTATTACCCCATGCTAAAAATCTGCAATGGTTACAATCAAGCTTTGCTGGTATAGATGCTCTGATGAGTCCAAGGGGCAGAAAAGACTATCAACTCACCAATATTAAAGGCATTTTCGGCCCGCTGATGAGCGAGTATCTATTCGGCTATTTACTCGCGCATATCCGCGGCCATCGTTTTTATCGCCAGCAACAAGGACAAAAACAGTGGCTGATTCAACCCCTGCAGCGCCATTCAAGCCTACAGGGAATGCGATTACTCTTACTCGGTACTGGCTCAATTGCCCAGCATCTCGCGAAGACGGCAAAGCACTTTGGCATGCATGTCACAGGGATCAATCGAAGTGGTAATACCGTAGAAGGTTTTGATGCCATAGAAGCTATGTCCAATTTAGGCCAAGTGTTGACACAGGCCGATGTGGTTGCAAATCTACTGCCAAGCACTCCTGCAACGCATAATCTTCTCAATGCTGACATGTTAGCTATGTTAAAAGCTGATGCAGTGCTGTTTAATGTTGGCCGCGGTGATGTACTCGATCTCGATGTGCTAAATACCCAGCTGATCGCTAATCCTAGTCAGCAAGCGATCCTCGATGTATTTGCTCAGGAACCTTTGCCCAATAGCCATCCTATTTGGGAACGGGAAAATGCCGTGATCACGCCGCATATTTCGGCGCCAAGCCATCCTGCACAAATCGTCGATATCTTTAGCCAAAACTATCGCCGCTACATCATGGGTGAACCACTGCAGAATAGAGTCGACTTTAGTAAAGGCTATTAAGTTAACGATCAGGAATTGATTCAGAGAGCAGAAATTGAGTTAGAAATCAGAAAAAGAAAAGGCAATAGTCAGACTATTGCCTTTTTTTATTTTAAATTTTAGGCAGTTAAATCCTAAAGCTGCGCTTTAAGAATTGCTCGACTAATACCGAGTGAGAATCCATCTCGCGAGTCACTTCGTCATTCAAGCCGACCATTTCACTGCCGAGTTGATGACTAGAATGGGTAAATTGCGACACATTCACCACGCTGCGATTCATCTCATTTGCCACACTCGATTGCTCTTCAACCGCGCTGGCAATATGGTGCGTCATATCGGTAATGGTCGAAATGGCCTCACGAATCGTACGTAATGCCGTACCCGCTAAATCCGCCGTTGAAATACATTCGGAAGCGGCAACCACTCCTTGCTGCATACTGATAACAGCTTTATTCGTTCCCTGCTGCAACAGATTAATCATACTGTGGATTTCTTTGGTGGCATCGTGAGTACGTTGTGCCAGCGCCCGTACTTCGTCAGCAACGACAGCGAAGCCACGACCTTGCTCACCCGCTCGAGCCGCTTCAATTGCTGCATTCAATGCCAGCAAATTCGTCTGCCCCGCAATACTCTGAATCACATCGAGCACTGTGCCAATATCTTTACTGTGGGCTTCTAACTCAGTAATAACTTTTGACGTTTGTTGCAGTTGCTCCGCCATAGCTTGAATCGAGCGAATAGTACTCGACACCGTTTTATCACCATTAATAGTTTCAGCGGATGCCATTTGCGTGGCACTCGCCGCATCGGCACAATTGGAGGACATATCGCCTAATGTGGCGGTCATTTCCTGCATCGCTGTAGCAACTTGTTCTATTTCAGATAGTTGAGCCTGACTGGTACTCTGGATTTGTTTGCCCTTGGCGGCAGATATTTTGGCCTGTTCTGACACGTTATAACAGGAATCCGATGCACGCCCAAGAATCGACTTAAGCTCTGAATTCTGCATTTGCAGTGCTAAATCAATCGCGCCAAGATCATCACTGCTTCCACTATAAATATGCGCCATCAAGGGGTTATCGTAGATATGCTTCGCCTTAGTCACTAAAGCATAGTAACGACTCAGCACCAGATTACCGCCCACCAGCAATACTAGGACACTTATCGCTAGGGCAATAAAGCCCATTAAGCCAATTTGCAGAGCAAGGTAAAACATAGGTAGCATGGCAACCAATGCGAGTAACAGCAATTTAACTGGCATATCCAAGGTACGTTTTAACGCACTGACGCTGCCCTTTTTGTTCAACTCCGCATAGGCTATTTCTGCACGCTTAACCTGATCGCGTGTGGGTTTAGTGCGTACAGATTGAAACTCGACGACTTTGCCATTAACTGAAATCGGTGAGACATAGGCATCGACCCAATAGTGATCGCCATTGGCGCAGCGGTTTTTCACTATCCCTTTCCAAGGCTCGCCTTTTTTGATACATCACCACAGATCTTCAAACGCTTGCGGAGGCATATCTGGATGACGCACCATGTTGTGGGGCTTGCCTAGCATGGCATCGAGGTCGTAACCGGCAACGGTACAGAAAGATTGATTGGCGTAAGTGATATGACTTTGAGTATCCGTGGTCGACAATAAAATCCAATCCGCTGGATAATCATATTCTCGCTGTGTAACTGGTAAATTAGTTCTCATGAAACCTTATGGATCTTTGATTAATTCTTCGTTATTCATCCATGAGTTATCCATCCGTGAGGCATCATCACCCTGACTCTGTATTCCTAAACCCTTCTAAAACTGCCTAGCTTTTTAATGCTAAAACACACCTAGCATAGACGATAAAACGTGCGCCATGTAACAAAAACGTTAAAGTATGAAAATCACCCAAAAAACATGATTGCATTTGATAAGCGTTTTCATTTAGAATTAGCGCAATTCGATTGGAGACTAATATATGTACGTTTGTCTTTGCCATGCGATCACTGATACGCAAATTAAAAACGCAGTAAGCCAGGGCGATAGCTCGCTTGCTGACGTAAAAAAGCGCTTAGGTGTTGCCGATCAATGTGGTAAATGCGCCAGAATGGCAGTGCAGATCATTCAGAATCAACTAGAGCTTGAGCCTAATTATTACGAAGTCGCATAGAGTTCATCGCGAATAGCATGGTAAAGGGTAATTCACTCACGAACAAACTTCCGACAAGCTAAAACCACGCTGACTCAAGCAAACTTAATCCAGCTCAAGCAAACTCAATCCAAAAAAGTCCCGCGACAACAAAGCCTTCTATCCGCCACTTCGTCTTAAATAATCTTGCCAGTTTAGACTTTAGATATGATGTTTTAATGACAAGCCCACTGAACGCCAAGCTCGAAAGCCGCGAATAATTCAATGGGGTTACAGATCCAACTTCCGAGTCAAGCCTACTTACGTTTCAACAAATAGGCCGCTTCATTAAGCCAAGGCACGGCTTTCTTAATAAAACGGGGATTGTCGGCCAACACATCTTGTGACGCTAATACTTCAATATCAAAATCCTCACTCAGATGCTGCTCTACCCAAGTAGGGGATACCGCAAAAGGTGGGCCGATAAGGGATTCTTGCGGATAATCTAAAGTCACTAATAAACCGACACTGCCGCTAGGTAATAAGCTCGCTAAATGCTTGGCATATTGTGCACGCATACTTTCTGGCCATGCGATCAAAGCCGCGCGATCATAAAATGCCGTCACTTCTTGAGTGATAGCCTTAGGTAGGATGAAAATATCACCCTGATACAAGCTGATCTGTTCGGTTTGATAATGCTGATGTTCACCCACGGCCGTTTTCGTCATCTCGAGTTGGTTATCGCTAAAAAATTGCTGTACGGCCAATTCATTTAACTCACAACCTATGACCTGATGCCCCTGTTCTGCAAGGAAACACATGTCTAGCGACTTACCACATAAGGGCACAAAAATCTTGGTATCTGCGGGTAATGCAAGCTGCTGCCAATACTTAACGAGGAAAGGATTGATGTCTTGCTGATGAAAACCTATCTGTTGCTGCTGCCACTTTTCATGCCAAAAACCGGGTTCCATGGGTTTATCTCTATTCGCTAATGTTGTCCTTACTCTAATGACATTTTAAAGTGGATGCAAAACCTCCTGCCATTCGGCAAACTCAGCAATGTAAAGACTCACTTACTGATCTAACGTGGCTTGCACTTTACGCAGCCAAACACAGTTATCGCATTGGCATTGACGGCGTGATAAATGATGTGGGCTTAAAGATGAGTCGATAAAGTCCACGGCGATCAACAACTGCTGTTTTAACTCGGCAATCGATTTTTCGTTCACGGCCACCAGCTCGTCATTCTGGTTCATCCAGATGCATTCCATGCCCTGATGACAAGTTAAACATTGCTCGTCTCTATCATTAAAAAATACCGCATGCGGGCAATGGGTCACTTCCATTGACTGTAAAATACGCTTACGCGGATATTCCAAAAGTTCGATCAACAAGGCTTTATATTGGGTGGGCATACGCCCTCCTTAGCTGCACTTTGTCTGTGGGTTAATTAATAAAAATTGATTCCATCTAATGCCCCAAAGATTACCTATAGTCGCGAGGATTTAATTTGATGTAAGTCAAAGTCAGTGACGAAATGATCGTATAGGTAAGCCGCGCCTGACGCTGATCATCAATGCCATTCAAAATACTAAAATAAAGCCACCCGCTATTTGATTATCTCCCCCGCTTACTGGTTAAATGAACAAAACAAGGAGCACAATTTGCAAACACCTCAGCTGCAGCATTTTTATATTTCTGAAGAGCAATCTATTTACTTGCTCAAAGCAAATGATGCCCGTAAACACAAGGCGTGGATCCGCCTCTGTAAACAACAGCTGAGCAAATTAGGTTATACCGATATCGAATTGGTCGGCAAAGGCGCCTACGGTTTCGTGTTTGCGGGTATCAATCAAGCTGGCGATGCCCATGTGTTTAAGTTTTCACGGATTAATTTGCCACAACACATTCAAGATCGGCTCGAAGAAGAAGCCTTTATGCTCTCCTTACTCAAGCACCCTAATGTGCCGGGGGCGATCAAATTTGAGCGAGTAGGTAAACAAGGCATACTCGTGATGGAACGAGCAAAAGGGGAAGATCTCGACCAACTTTGCCGCCGCATGGGCGCCCTACCGACCGCTATGGTCATGAGCATCGCCCGCCAACTCGCCGATATCTTGTATTACCTGCGCACGGGCAAGCCTTTAGTGCACGGCGATATCAAACCTTCAAATCTGGTTTACGATATTGAACAACAACACTTATCGTTAATCGATTGGGGCTCAGCGGTATTTGCGCAGCGGGATGAACATAACAAACCCGTCGAAGACAATGTGATGGCGTTAATGTCTAGCGATCAACAACATACCAACGCCCGCATGGGTGATGTGTATTTTATCGGCGAAGAGCAACTCAATGGAGCACTCTCCAGCCCGCGCTTTGACGAGCAAGGAGTTGCCGCGACTCTGTATGCCCTCGCCTCTGGGCAAGCAAGCCGCTTCGGTGCACAGGTGATCTCGCCCACCAGCATTGGCTTACCGATAGAATTAGCCCGTACCTTAGAGGGCATGCTCAGCACAGATCCTGAGCAGCGTAATATCGCCGGCGATTATTTTTTAAAAAGTATGCGCCACAGCCACAGACTGCACTTACCTGAACTGCCCAAAGCTGATTTACAGGGTGAAATTCCTGTTTGGGTACAATCCCGCGACAAAGATGTTGAAACCGTCAGCTACAGTTCGCGTAAATCCTTTTTAAAGGAACACAACGCCCAAGATCCCATCGCTAAGATGGATGATATTCAGCTCGAAAAATATTACCGCAACTTCCTCGCGGGCATGGGTGATACCGAAAAAGGCTTTATCGCCGCAGTGGGTCGTTTAGCGCAATATCCGATCGTGGGTGGTCTGGCTATTCATTGGCAGGAAACCGGCGTGTTTATCGACTCCAATCTTGCGATTTACGATGCAAAGCAAAAAAGTGCGTTAATCATTGCAGTCAACAATATGGTGGATCTCGCGCGGGGAATTAAACGTATAGGGGTGTTTAAAGCCTGTTTCTTTAACGCCAAAGACACACTGCATATCGAACGAGCTGACACCAGCGAGCCTTTTGTCGCCAGTGCCGCACTGCAGTTGCCATTCGAAGTCGGTGACGTACCCACCTTAGAAGATAAGTCGCGGTTACATTCTTATTTTGAAGACGGTAAAGATCCCGATGAGAACCTCGAATTACCCCATGAAATCATGGAAGAATTAGCCCGCATCAACCAAATTCACCACACAGGCTGCATCATTTTTGAGGCGCTGCCGAATCACTTAAAAATTCACAGTTACTTGAAGCTGCTCAATCCGCGTAAGCAAGCGGCGTTTCGCGCGAGCCTCGATCGCATCTTGCATCATGTCGGAAAAATCCAAGGCCACGGCGTATCGGGCTTTATGAAACTGCCCTACAAAAACACCCGCCGCTTTACTCATCTAGAGCGTAAAGCCGAGCACTTTTATCCGAAAAACCCAAAAGAAATAGGCGCCTAATGGCGCCTTGTTCATCGGATTAAATCGGCGATCCCGGCGGTAAGGTTAACGGCTTAGGAATAAGCTTAACCTTAGCATCGGTCAAACCCGCAGTAAGACCCTGTTGCAACCAAGTATAGTGCGCCGCAAGACTCACATTCGCTCGATTCGACTTCGCTTTCAATTGCTTAATCACAAACTGAGCGCGATCGTTGATCGCAGCCCTCACTTCTGGTGAGGTTTGAGGATCGTGCAGCGTTGCCAGCACTTCATCAATCACCACAGCGTTCACTCGCATCCATACGCCTTCGACCAGCGCGAGCTTATCCTCTTGATACAAGGTCGCCGCAAATAACTTATCCAATAATGTCGTCACCGATAACTGCTCACTATCTGCCATGGATGCTTGGCTGACACGATTCAAGCGTTTAGGCATCAATAGCAAGCTCACAGTATGACGGCTAAACACTTCAGCCATACCGAGAGGGTCGTTAATTGCACCTAGACCTGAATCGAAGGATTCCCGCGTAACATGATAATTCCCCGCCTTTGGCACTAAACTGTCGAGCAAGGTTTGTGGCACAGTTAAACTCGCCGCATCGAGTGTGTTAAGTAGCGCGTCTAAGCCCGTTAACTGCAACTGCGGCGCAATATAGCTCCAGCGGCTGCCTTCACCAATAGATTGATAGTTATAGTCAGTGCCGCCAATAAACTTAGCGACCGCATCGATTTGATAACGCGTCAGCAAATAAATTGGCGCAAAGGCATCGGCTAGCTCGCCCAGTGGCTCATTGGGTAACAAGGCCGCACTGGAGAATCCCGCAATCGCCTTAGTGCGAATTGTATCTAACTTACCCAGCTGGTCGATCGGATTATCACCACTATCCCACAAACTGGCATAGGCCTGACTCGCATCCTTTTGGCGAGAATCAGCCTCACCGATATAACGTAAGCCACGTTTCGCCACATCGGCCAGCAAGTCGACTTGCAGTGCTTGTTGGGTACGGGCATCGCCTTGTTCGCTATAGCCATAGGCGATAGCGAAATCATCCCAAGGGCCAACACCTGTAGTGTAAGGTGCTGAAATATCAATATCATTGCCCTTCAACTGGATTTTCGGATGGGGATAATCCATCACAGAGGCATCCTGATTAGTCGAAGCGGCAAAGTTATGATCTAGCCCTAAGGTATGGCCGACTTCATGGGCAGCCAGTTGGCGAATACGCGCCAGCGACAAGGCTGTCGCCGCTTTCTCGGCCGCCACTCTATCCTGCCAGCCTGCGGTTAAACCTTTAGCAATCAAGTAATCCTGACGCACACGCAAGCTGCCGAGCGTGACTTGACCCTTGATGATTTCACCGGTGCGAGGATCGGTCAGTGCGGCGCCATAGGACCAACCCCGCGTCGCCCTGTGCACCCATTGGATCATGTTGTAGCGAATATCCTGCGGATCGGCATCTACAGGTAATAACTCAACTTTAAAGCCGTTGATAAATCCCACCCGAGTAAAAGCCGTCTCCCACCAGCGCGCGCCATCGAGCAACGCCGACCGTATAGGTTCTGGCACGCCAGGATCGAGATAATAAGTAATAGGTTTAACGACTTCGCTTGGCGCTGGGCCTGGATGCACTTTCTGTAAACGGTGGCGCAGGATAAAACGCTGCACTAAAGGTTGGTTAAAGGGCGTGGCATAATCGCGATACTCATCGGACAAATAACCACTCATAGGATGATAAGCCCGAGGCTGGTAATCCGCATCGGGAAGCTCAACAAAGGAATAACGCATCCGCACCGACATTAAGGTGCCATCGGGTGTTACCTGTGCAACCTGTGCGCCTGCTGCATCGCCTTTGAACGTCAGTTGCACATCCACATCGGCGTTTTTCTCAAAGGATTTAATCCCTTTGGGTAAGATGACAGAACGGCTCAAATCGAGCTGATAATTGCCCTGCTCTGTTTGTTGCAATACGGAAGACACTCCGTGTAAATCATTGAGTACCAGATCGTTGATCGCTACCAAATCTGGCTTGCCCTCAATCACTTTGCCTTGCCATAACACAGAATCGGCAAAGGCTTCTTCAACCGCTCTTTGCTCGGCGGCATCAGAGGTATTCGCACGATATTGGGTATTGAGTTGCTTAAGTAAAACATAGGGACCTTGGCGCTCAAACTGCACCATACGGGTCTGACCCAGTTGGCCGCGATCGAGACCAATGTCGTTTGAGCCTACGCCCTGTGGCAGGCTAGTAACTAAGATAAAAGGTTGATTTAAACGATTGACCTCAAGATATAACTCTCCCTCAGACTCCTCGTAATAGAGATTAAGAAACCCTTTCGCCTCTTGGCCCTGCTTAATGATCTTGGCGCTAGGCGCGGCTGCCGCGACCGTAACGGTGGAAAATCCTAACAGCGCTATAAATAAGGCTAAGGCTACACTTTGGGGTTTCATCTTTCCTCCTGATTCGGCTGGCTGCGTTATTTACCTTATAAGTCATTGGCATCTTTGATGACTGCTTATCTCAAGCGATTGATTTAAAGTAAATAACGCGAGGCCATCACTGGCCCCGAGCAAATAAATTAACGATTCTGATGCTGGTTCTTGTGTTTGATCCAGTGATTTAATGTTTCAAATAATTCGTTGAGCACTATGGGTTTAGTGATGTGGGCATTCATCCCCGCCGCTAAACTCTTTTCCCTGTCGCCCGACATTGCATGGGCTGTCATGGCAATGATAGGCAGTTCATCGGCACTAAAACGCTCACGCAATGCCCTTGCGGCCGTTAACCCGTCCATCACTGGCATTTGAATATCCATCAACACAGCATCAAACGGCCGCGAGTCGATAGTATCCAGCGCCACTTGACCATTGTCGGCCAGCACCACTTCGTAGCCAGCGCTCTTAAGGAGTTCGGTGGCCACTTGCTGGTTAATAAAGTTATCCTCCACCAGCAGCACTAAACCGGTGTGCTCTCCTTCCTCAACTTGAACTTCAACCATAGGCTGAACCACATTCAATCTCGGTTCATCGGCAAAGGCGGCAATGATCTCATCGAACAGACTCGATGCCTTAAACGGTTTTTGCAGTACGGCAAACACATTGGCACTATCGACTTCATGCTGCAAGGGCTCTGCCGCATAGGCCGTCATCATGATAATCACAGGGCGTTTAGCTAAGCGGCCTTCGGCGACCATAGTATCTATGGCGCTGACCACATCGCTACCGTCCATTTCTGGCATCATCCAGTCGAGCAATAACAGATCGATTGGTGCCCGCGACAGTTTGTAAAGCGCTTCGGCGCCACTGGCGGCAGTATCGACGTCGAAGTGGAAATCTCGCATCAAGGTCGAATAAATTTGCAGTGCCGTCGGGTTATCGTCAACGACTAAGGTGCGTAGACTATTGAGTTTTTCCGGCACGACCAAAGGCTCAATCTTAGCGGCTTCGGCAATTTCAAAACTGATAGTGAAGCTAAAGGTACTACCGACCCCAAGCTCACTCTGCACTTGCATCTTGCCGCCCATCATAGACACCAGGTGCTTACTGATCGACAAACCTAAGCCAGTACCGCCGTATTTACGGGTGGTCGAACCGTCGGCTTGGGCGAAGGCATCGAATAACTTATCCTGTTGATCTTTACCTATGCCGATCCCCGTATCGCGCACCCAGAACTTCAAGGTAATCCGATGATCCCGCTCGCCGACATCTTCACAGCCGAGCTCAATCTCGCCAGATTGGGTAAATTTCACCGCATTCGATAACAGGTTAATCAGCACTTGACCTAAACGTAGCGGATCGCCCTTAAGAATGAGTCCCGCCGTCACAGGAGCATATAAGAGTAACTCGACGCCTTGTTCCTGTGCCTTGAGCGCATTGAGATCCAGAGCGTGATCGAGCACTTTATCCAGCGGGAACGGCACCCGCTCAAGCTCCAACTTACCCGCCTCAATTTTAGAGAAGTCGAGAATATCGTTGATGATCCTCAGCAGCGATTGCGCCGAGAAACCGGCTTTTTCGAGGTAATCTTTCTGCTGCGCCGTTAACGAAGTGCGCTGTGCCAACTGCAACATACCGATAATGGCATTCATCGGTGTGCGGATCTCATGGCTCATGTTGGCCAAGAATTCACTCTTGTAGAGGTTAGCGAGTTCGGCGTCTTGCTTGGCTTCCAAAAGCGCCACTTCGTTACTCTTATGGCGGGTAATATCCTTATGGGTACCAAGCATACGTTTGGGCTGACCTTCGGCGGTGAACTCCACCACACGACCACGGGATAACACCCAGTGATAGCCGCCATTTTTACCTAACATACGGAATTCAATTTCGAAAGCACCGACGGGATCAGCAAGATACTGAGCACGGTATTCCTCGACGCGAATACGATCGTCGGGGTGGGATAATTCATCAATTGTCGATACTAAAGCGGGGAATTCATTGGTTTTATAACCCAACATAGAATAATAGGCTGGGTTACAAATGATCTGTTCAGAGTCTAAATACCAGTCCCACAGGCCATCTTCCACCGCATCCATAGCTAAGTGATAACGCTCTTCGGACAGGCGTAATTGTTCAGCGGATTCGTATTCCCGCGTCACATCACGCCACACGGCAATCAATCCCTGCAGTTCGCCGCGGCGATTGTAGAAAGGCAGCTTAAGGGTATCGAGCAGCACAGGTTTGCCCGCAAGCTCGACCTTTTCTTGGTAACGCAGCGGCGTGCGATCTTTTAAGACTTGTTCGTCTTCGGCGCGGATACGAATGCCCATTTCAGGCGAGGTCAGATCCTCAGATGATAAACCTATCATCTCGCTCTCTGTGTAACCCAGCATGCGTTCAGCCGCCTTGTTACAACCTAAATAGTTGCCTTCTTTATCTTTAAAGACAATCGCTTCGGGAATCGAGTCAAGCAGGGATCGCAGTAGCGCATATTCACGCTCACGCCGCTCTGTGGTGTCTTTTAAGCGCTCGGTACGCCGTGCCACTAGCTTATCGAGCCGCTTATTCTGCTCAGCCAGATGGTGGGTATATTGTTTATTTTCCTCAAAAATCCGACTCACCAGCAAGAACCAAGGTTCCCAGCCGCGAGTGATCTTCTCCGGTGGCTTACGCGGCTCTTGGGAGCAACCTTCAAGGTGCGACAGTAGTCGCGAGGCTGGACTCACAAAAGATCGACGCGTCTGCCAATGCACTATGGTCACCAACACCGACAGGGCGATAACCACTAAAATAAAGGTCAGCTGCAGTTTTTCCCACGAGTCTTGGAATAGGTCGTCTTCATCCTGCAAATACAGTAAACGCCAAGGCGCGTTATGCAGGGCAACCGAGTGAATGTAATAGCCGTTACGAATGATGCCATCGTGGGCATCGAACAATTCCGACTCAGGTAAAGAATGCAGCTCAGAGGGAATACGTTGGCTGATGTGATAGACCCGATTGATATCTGAGCTATCAAAATCGCTGTGGGATAAAATATTGTTCTGTTGGTCGAGCAAAATCACTGTGCCCGGCATCTTAAAGTAAACCCGAATTTGCCGCGCTAACGAGGCAAGCGTCATGTCTAAGTTGATTGAGCCAATGAACTCATCATCCAAATAAATGGGCACACCTAAAGTGGTCAATAAGCCTTTGCCCGTGGAGTCAACATAGGCTTCACTCCAAAATACACTGCGCTGCGGATTCATTGCTGGGGTGGCGTATTGGAACTGTTTCTTGTTGAGTAATTCGTCCCTAAAACGTTGATCGTCATTCGACCAAGGGAAGTAGGACATGATCCTACGTTTCGACAGGTAATAAATCGCCGAGGCTTTCGGGGCGGCTTCTTTGGCGACGGGGAATGACAGTGACAGCTCAAACAACATCTCAAGTTCTTGATAGAACTTGTCGTCGCGGCCGTCGAGGGAACCCGCACCAGTAATCCTACCCATGTTGGTAAAGGGCTCACCGCTCTGGGCGTAGCTAGGTTCTAAGGTAAAATACTGGCCGCTTTCGTTGAATTTACCGTATTGGGGTAAGCGTTCTTTACGCACGAGTTCGCCCAAACGTAAATGATCCACAGCAACGTTGCGTAAGCTTTTTACCGCTCTAATGCTCGACTCAAGTAGCAGATCGATTTGCAATACATGGCGCTGAACCTGCTCTTCACGCTGCTCCATCTGCTGTGCTTTTTGGCGGTCGAAAAACATCCATGCAGTCAACAAAGACATGACGATAACGCCGATGTACGTATAAAAAACGGCACGGTTGTAGTTCTTCTGGATCGGCGATTTTAGTTGGAGATCCGGCTCACTCGATTTCATCCACTACCCTTGATTGCAGCGCTTAATTTCAGCCTACGGCGGCAAAAACTATGAGCTCCATATAGTAGCAGGAAGGAACTGCCAATCACATAAAATAATTGTCAGATAAAGCCTACTCATACCACTGATAAGTCGATTAAAAATCTACTACTCCATAAAATTAAGGCCTCCATATCTGAGGCCTTAGTCATTACCCTAAATTAAACTGACCTGCTTTACAGATGCTCTTCAGCGTATTCCGCTAAGCGTGAACGCACCACGCCATTCAGATACACGTTGGCACTGCCTTCAAAGTCCTTAAAACGTTCGACAATATAGGTTAAACCTGAGGTAACAGCAGTTAAGTAGTTAGAGTCAATTTGCGCTAAGTTACCGCAACAAATCAATTTTGTGCCTTCGCCCATACGGGTGATCATGGTTTTGATCTGCGAGGCAGTGAGGTTTTGGCATTCATCTAATAGCACTATGGAGTTTTGGATCGACCGCCCGCGCATAAAGTTTATCGACTTAAACTGAATGTTAGCCTTCTCCATGATGTAGTTCATGCTGCCCGTGGGATTCACATCATTCTTATGCAGCACTTCGAGCGTATCGGTAATCGCGGCCAGCCACGGCATCATCTTCTCCTCTTCCGTGCCGGGCAAGAAGCCGATAGATTCGGCGATTTCAGGGGTGTTTCGGGTGACAATCACTTTGTCGTAGCGATTACGCTCGACCACCAGTTCCAACGCCGCCGCCATGGCGAGCAAGGTTTTACCGCAACCCGCAGGGCCGGTTAAGATAACCAGATCGATATCGGGATCGAGCAGCGCCTGCAATGCCATGCCTTGATAGACGTTTTTAGGTTTAACACCCCATGCCTCGAGGTTTTTCACCCGCTCACGGCCTAAATCTAAAATATGTAAATGGGTGTCTGTGCGCTCGATAACACGACCGCAAAAATCAGACTCTGTGTCGATAAGATATTGGTTGATATAAAAATTATCATTTTCGAGGTCTTTGAGCGGTACTTCATGCACTGTATGTCTACCGTGGCGCTCGGTGGAGACCTTGTTCAAGTGCTCCCAAAAATTACCTTCAAACTGGTAAAAGCCTTTACTGAGGAAGCGGATATCATCAATCAACTGGTCAGTTCGATAATCCTCAACCAATTGAATACCCGCACCTTTGGCTTTAAGGCGCATATTGATATCTTTGGTGACTAAGACAACGGTACGGGGATGATGTAGGTTTTGTAGATGTAGCGCGGTATTGATAATGCGATTGTCGTTTCCATCTCCTGGCAGTGCGCCTAAGGTAAAATCGACAAGGTGATCAGGGAAAATTGAGAGCGAACCGACGGCATCGGCATGACCCTCTCGGCTGGGTAAAGGGACGCCATTGATAATCTGCTCAGGGGTAGTTTCACCGCCTAGGGTATCTTCCAATGCCCTGATAGCAACCCGAGCATCACGACTCACATCACTCTTTCGATCTTTAATCTGGTCCAACTCTTCTAGCACTGTCATCGGAATGACCACATCGTGCTCTTTAAACGAATAGATCGCCAAAGGTTCATGTAGTAACACATTGGTATCCAGTACAAACAACTTTCTGTCGTCTTGTTCCATGGCGCCTCCAGAGTGCTTCATTAAAGTTTAAACACACTTTTGAGTCTCAATAAAAGTTACACGGCTCCTATTACTGGCAAAGCTTATGGCAAAGAATGATCATAAGGTTCAAGTTGATAGCACTTTACTCGCACTTAAACCTTAAGTTGATATTGGCACCAAACTCACGAGATAACAATACAGCAACCATTGTTTACCTTACAGACTCGAAGCAGTGTATAACCGCGGATGTGACATTAGCGTGACAGTTTCATGTACTGGCATGACAATTTTGTCGCTTGTACAATTTGTAATCTAGCACTCTGGGAATTAGGCTCTAACGGGTGAGAGGGCGATTTAAATATCACGAGTATTGGTATAACATACGCGCCCTTTGTTAGAGTCCGCCTAGAAATGAGAATTTAAGATGCCGTTCGCCTTAGGTCAACGTTGGATAAGTGATACCGAGTCAGAGCTTGGTTTAGGAACTGTGGTTCAAGTAGAAGGCCGTATGGTCACTGTATTATTCCCTGCCACGGGTGAGAACCGTATGTTCTCCCGAGCAGAAGCCCCTCTGACACGCGTTATATACAATCCCGGCGATTCGGTTGAAAGCCATGAAGGCTGGAGCCTTGCGGTCAGTGAATTGACCGAGAAAGACGGGATAGTGATCTATCACGGCATTCACAGTGAGACAGGCGAGCAAGCTACACTGCGTGAAACCCTGCTGAACCACAATATTCGTTTCAACAAACCCCAAGACCGTTTATTTGCTGGCCAAATCGATCGCCTCGACCGTTTTGGTGTGCGTTATCAATGCCAAATGTTGCGCCACAAACTGGCCTCATCGGATTTGCTGGGTCTGCAAGGTCCACGCGTTGGACTTATTCCGCATCAAATGTGGATTGCCCATGAAGTCGGCCGTCGCTATGCACCGCGTGTACTGTTAGCCGATGAAGTGGGTTTAGGTAAAACCATTGAAGCAGGTCTGATTATTCACCAACAACTGCTGACCGGCCGCGCCGAACGCATTCTGATTATCGTGCCCGATACTCTGCGCCATCAGTGGTTAGTGGAAATGCTGCGCCGCTTTAATCTGCGCTTTTCGGTATTCGATGAAGACCGTTGTGTAGAAGCCTATGCCGATCACGACAATCCTTTCTACACAGAACAGTTAGTGATTTGTTCACTCGAATTACTGCGTAAGAAAAAACGTCTTGATCAAGCCCTAGATGCCGATTGGGATCTGTTAGTGGTTGACGAAGCGCACCACTTAGAATGGACCGAAGAAGCGCCAAGCCGCGCCTATCAAGTGGTTGAAGCATTAAGCGAAGTAATCCCAGGCGTTTTACTGTTAACCGCAACGCCGGATCAACTCGGCCATGAGAGTCACTTCGCCCGTTTGCGTCTGCTCGATCCGGATCGTTTCTACGATTACGATGCCTTCCTAGCCGAAGAAGACAGCTATAAAGACGTCGCCATTGCCGCCGAAGCCTTGGCTGGTAACGCTAAATTACCCGATGCCGCCATCAACAGCTTGACCGAATTACTGGGCGAGAAAGACATCAGCCCAAGTATTCGTTTAATCCAAGCAGACGGTATTGATGCCGAAGTACAGCAAACTGCTCGCAGCGAATTACTGCAAGAATTACTCGACCGTCACGGTACTGGCCGCGTCTTATACCGCAACAGCCGCGCCTCGGTAAAAGGCTTTCCAAAGCGTTTCTTTAACGCTTATCCCCATGCCATGCCAGATCAATATCAAACTGCCGCACGTGTCAGCGGCATGATGGGCGGACACAAGTCATTAGAGGCGAAAGCGGCGCAAGCCCTAAGCCCTGAAAAACTGTATCAAGAATTTGAAGATAACAGCGCCAGTTGGTGGAAGTTCGATCCCCGTGTGGATTGGTTAATCGAGTTCTTAAAATCCCACCGTAGCAAAAAAGTGCTGATCATCGCCAGCCAAGCGGAAACCGCCCTGAGCTTAGAAGAAGCCCTGCGTACCCGCGAAGGGATTCAAGCAACGGTATTCCACGAAGGTATGTCGATTATCGAGCGCGATAAAGCCGGCGCTTACTTTGCCCAAGAGGAAGGCGGCGCACAGGCGCTGATCTGTTCTGAAATTGGCTCTGAAGGCCGTAACTTCCAGTTTGCCAGCCACTTAGTGCTGTTCGATCTACCACTAAACCCCGATCTATTGGAACAGCGAATCGGTCGTTTAGACCGTATCGGCCAGAAAAATGATATTCAAATTCACTTGCCATACCTTGAAGATACTGCCCAAGAACGTTTGATGCAGTGGTATCACCAAGGGCTGAACGCCTTTGAACTCACTTGTCCGAGTGGTCATGTGCTTTACAGTGAATTTGCCGAGGATCTATTAAACGTGCTTGTGGGTGATGACAGCGATGAGCTGACAAACCTGCTCAATCACACCCAGAGCCGTTATAAAGAACTCAAGCACGCCATGGAGCAAGGCCGCGATAAGCTGCTGGAAATCAACTCACACGGCGGCGAGAAGGCACTGGCAATCGTCAACCGCCTTGCCCAAAGTGACGGTGATACTCATTTAATCGGCTCAGTGATCCGTCTGTGGGATATTATCGGTGTTGATCAAGAAGATAAGGGTGAAAACTCGATTATTCTGCGCCCGAGTGAGCACATGATGTTCCCAACTTACCCTGGCTTGCCAGAAGATGGCGTAACAGTGACCTTTGATCGTGACACAGCGTTATCACGCGATGATATTACGCTGCTCACCCAAGAGCATCCGCTGGTGCAAACGGGACTCGATCTGATCACAGGTTCTGAAACTGGCACCACCAGCGTCGCAATTCTAAAAAATAAAGCCCTGCCAGCAGGTACCTTATTCTTAGAACTCATCTACATGGCCGATGCTTCAGCACCTAAGTCGAGCCAGTTGTACCGTTATTTACCGCCTACCCCCATTCGCGTGCTGCTGGATAAAAACGGTAACGACCTATCGGCAAAAGTGGATTACGCCAGTTTCGATAAGCAATTAAGCGCGGTGAATCGTCACATTGGCGGCAAGTTAGTCACGGCATCTCAGCCTATTTTGCATCCGCTATTTGCTAAGGGTGAAGAATATGCTCAAGTGGTTGTCGATGAAATGGTCGCCCAAGCCAGAGAGAAAATGACTCAGCAACTGGGCGCAGAGCTTGATCGTTTAGAGTCACTCAAGGCGGTGAACCCCAATATCCGTGAGGAAGAATTGGAATACCTGCGCAATCAGATGCAAGAGTTAAACACTTATCTAGATGCCAGCCAGTTACAACTCGATGCGATCCGTATGGTGCTCGTCAGCCACGTATAGACCCAAGCGGAACAGCAGGTTTCCATCAATTAGCCCAGCCTCAGCGTTGGGCTTTTTTATGCCCTGTGGCTTTCGATTCCAAGTGGCCTTTTATTACAAGTGACTTTTTATACTAAATAACAGGTGCAATTCTTTGGCGAGGAAAATTCACTTTTTGGTAATTGTTCAGGTTATACTCAAACACTGATGAATTTATGAGACTACACAGGTGGTTATCAATTCTATGCCGCGCATTCTTTCACTCCTCTTTTGCCTCATTCTCGGCATCACAACCATCGCTACCTACGCGGCAGACACGACAACAACTCCGCCAACATCTGTGCCAGCCGAAATCAGTGCCAAAAAGTCGAATCACAGCTATCTACCCACAAATGAAATTAAACAAATCACGATTGATAATCAGCCCTACGATTTGTTAGTGCGACCATGGGAAGGTAAAAAGAAACTTGGTGCGGCGATAATCCTGCCCGCCACCAATGGTACCGCAGACGCGCCGGGATTGATGGCGTTTGTACGCCGCAATATCAATCCTGCCGGTTGGGCCAGCTTAAGTTTAACTCCGCCAACTGAAATGCCCGCAGCTAACTTTGCTACCGCCGCCACTGAAGTGACCTCGCCTGGCGCCGCGCAATTAAGCTCACCGTCCAACAAACCAAGCCCTAAAATCAAGCCCGAAGATAACAGCAAGCATCTGCAAGAGCAGGAAGATTTTCTCGTCAAAAGCATGTCGCAGTTAGATGCCGTCGGTGCAGATTATGCGGGAAAACGTATTTTGATCACCGCCGACCAAAGTGCAGGATTATTGATTAGCCTATTAAGCCAGAAGAAGATTGCCGATCCTGATGTGCTGATCGTCATTAATCCCTATCGTGAGGACGAACAGCGTAATCAAGCACTCGCAGAACAACTAGCAAAACTTACGCTGCCCATTTTAGATATTCAATCGCCAGACGGTCACCCAGCCTCATTGGAGACGGCCGACAATCGCAAAAAACTCGCGGTGACCTTAGAAAGCCCTAACTATCGCCAAACTACCCTAGCGCTCAATTTAGATAACGAGAGCGCATGGCAAAATTGCTTAAATGCGATTAAAGGCTTTTCAGCCCGAATGAGCGGCGCGCAGTAAAAACGGCGATTTAAGCTAATTCAGACAAAATAGTATTACCAACCCGATTGGCGATCCCGATAGGGCTTCTGCGGATCTTTCAACTGACGCGTCGCCGCTATCTTGCTATTTTTGCCTAACAATAACCGAATCTGACTAATAGACTCGCGGCACAGCAGGCTACGAATAGAAGCAGTCCAACTGCGATTAATACTAAGTTTGATGGCCGCAGCCGCATCCGGTGAGGTTTGCATCAGTTGCCGCGCCAGTTGTTGCGCCGCTTCCATGGGCGTCTCACTCACTTGTGTCACGAGTCCTAAGGCCAGCGCTTCATGACTCTCCAGCACTTTTGCCGTCAGGCTAAGTAACATGGCTTGATCCTTAGGCATAATTTGCCTTAATGAGACTAACCCCGCCATATCTGGCACAAGTCCCCATTTCGCTTCCATGATAGATAACTTACTGTCGTGGCTAGCAATACGCACATCTGCGCCTAAAGCGATCTGCATACCGCCGCCATAGCAACAGCCCTCAAGCACGGCAATCACTGGCACAGGCAAGGTTTGCCAACCTAGTGACACCCGCTGTGCCAAATTCGCATTCCCTGGTAAGCCCTTAAACAGTAACTTAACTGCCTGCATCGGTGCCGACATGACGCTTTTGACATCGAGCCCAGAGCTAAAATGCCCACCCGCTCCCGAGAGGATCACGGCTCGCACCGCACGATTGGATTTAATACTTTTAATCGCGCAGTCAAGCTCACTAAACATTAAATAGTTAATAGCATTCATTTTTTCAGGACGATTAAGCAACACATAGGCGATGCCATCATCGATTTTAACTTGTACACTTTGGCCACTCATGAAATATTCCGTTACTGGTCAGTCCAGAATAAATGTTAACACGTTTGGCATAATTCACTAAAAGATATAACATGAGCCTGTTTTTTGACTTGAGTCAAAATATTGCCAATTCCATCATGGATTGAAGGCAACTTATGTTAGGCTGTCATCACTACGTGCAGTAATCCTAATGTATTTTTCGATTAGATAGCCTTAGCAAGCTCAATAATTAAGCGTATTTAACCGCTAGCTATTTAACTACTAATAATCGACACCAGTATCGCAATGCTACCTGCAGCGAAGGATGATTGGGCAGCAATATATGGATTCTATAGTCCTTTTTTAGTCACTATATCCTTGTTATTTACTCAACATTAGCTAGTTCGATTTAAGATTCTGCATGATTTGATTCAACAATGATTCAAATTTTAATGCCATCAGAAAATATAAATTTATCAATGATATCTATAAGTTACATATAAAAGATATTAATCAGACTTGCCCGAAGAACGCAATTCGTCAGTCAGACCTAAAAAATAAGTGTTATCTTCAATAAATGGGCAAATAAGGATCACTAGTCAGCATGTCAATATCTGTACTCATCTGTGACGATTCCGCCATGGCACGTAAGCAAATGGCCCGCACACTCCCCAAAGAGTGGGATGTGGAAATAACTTATGCGACCAATGGTGCCGAAGGCCTTGATGCCATCCGCGCTGGAAAAGGCGAAGTGGTGTTTCTCGATCTCAACATGCCTGTAATGGACGGTTATGAAGTACTGCAAACAGTGCAGCAACAGGACTTACCCGCGCTGATTATTGTGGTATCCGGCGATATTCAAATCAAAGCTCACGAGCGGGTTAAAGCCTTGGGTGCGTTAGATTTTATTCAAAAACCGGTGAGCGCCGATGCCATCAGCAACATTTTACAAGATTACGGCATCTTAACGCTGACGCAGAAAGATCTCACCGACGAAGTCCCGATGATCAAAGTCGACATGCGCGACGCTTGCCAAGAAATAGCCAACGTTGCCATGGGACGCGCCGCCGATCTATTAGCTAAGTTACTCGATGTATTCGTGTTACTACCTATCCCTAATGTGAACGTGCTTGAAGTCAGTGAGTTAACCATGGCGCTCAAAGCCACGGAAGAAAGCTCAACGGTATCCGCGCTCTGCCAAGGTTTTATCGGGGCGGGTATTGCGGGAGAGGCCCTGCTATTGTTCCATGATTCCAGCTTTAAAGACATGGCCAAGCTGATGGGATTAGCTAATCCAGAAGACAAAAATACTGAGATAGAAGTTCTAATTGATACTGGAAACGTACTGATAGGCGCTTTCCTTAACGGCATTTCTGAACAGCTCGACATGAAATTTAGTCAGGCTCACCCTGTCGTGCTAGGACGGCACTGCACGGTTAACGATCTGATCCATGATAATTCAGAGAAATGGCACCGAACTTTGGCAATGGAGATCAACTATCGGATTGAAGATCATAATATTCAATGCGATTTGCTACTGCTCTTCACCGAGGATTCTATCCCCACACTTAGCTATAAACTCGGCTATTTACTCGATTAACCAGTTGGATTTTATCCTATGTCAAATGACCAAAGCGCAATGAACGAACTACACTGGCTCATCGATATGGTACAAACCATAGAGGTGGGATTAGTGGTATTAGATCGCCATTACAATATCCAGCTGTGGAACGGTTTTATGGAGAATCACAGCGGTGTTTCCCCTAATTCGATCAAAGGTCAAAACCTATTTACCCGCTTCCCCGATCTGCCTGCCACTTGGTTAAAGCAGAAAATGGAATCGGTTTTCATGCTTAAAAACCGTGCTTTTATCAGCTGGGAACAACGTCCGTACGTTTTCCAATTTAAAAACTATCGCCCGATTACAGGCCGTGCAGACTATATGTACCAGAACGTGACCCTGCTGCCGCTGGCATCGCTCACGGGACAAGTGACCCATATCAGTGTGATTATTTATGACGTGACAGATATCGCCATCAACAAATTGCAACTTAAAGCTGCCAACGAGCAACTCGAACGCCTTAGCCAAACCGATGGTCTAACTCAGTTGCATAATCGTCGTCATTGGCAAGAGTGTTTAGACCACGAGTACGACTTGTATGCCCGCTACTCAGGTATGGCAAGTTTAGTCATGATAGATATCGATAACTTTAAACATATCAACGACAGCTATGGCCATGTGGCGGGTGATAAAGTCATTCAGCATATCGCCCACTTACTCAGCCAATCCTTACGTGATACCGACTGTGCAGGGCGTTATGGCGGCGAAGAATTTGCGGTTGTATTGCCTAAAACCAGCGGCGCAGATGCGATGAACTTTACCGAGCGACTCAGGGAGAAAATCGCCGCATCCGTCATAGTGTATGAAAGCCTGAAGATTACTGTGACGGTAAGTTTAGGCGTATGTGAAATTGGCTCCCATATTACCAGCAGTTCTAGCTGGATCTCCTGCTCCGATAAAGCCCTGTACGAAGCGAAACAAAAAGGCCGTAACTGCAGTGTTTTACATACGAGTAAAACAAGTAAATCCTAAGTATACCCAATAAAAATGCCCATCAATGATGGGCATTTTTATTTAAAACAAGTGAAGATTAAACTAGAGATCCGCCAACGAATTAATGAGGGAAACCATCGTCTTCATCTTCTTCATCTTCTTCGTCATCCATTTCATCGCCGACGAAATAGGTGCCCCAACCGTCATATTCCACTTTCTGTTTTACCGCTAATTGCAGCAGTTGTTCTGCGGCTTTATCCAGTAATTCAACTTCTAGTTTGTGGTGCGCGACAGCATCGAAACAGAAAATAATTGAACCATCTTCTAGTTCCATTTCTTCAGCGTCGTTTACCTCAAAACCTAATTTGAAGGCATCCACAGCCGCTTTTTCAAGACGGTCAAAATTGGTCGATGAAAAGTGATGCTCAATAATATATTCCGCATCAGGCTCTGAGCCATCGTCAAGCAGGGCTTGCACTATGTCACGATTCTCTGCAAGTTGGGCTTTTAACTGACTTTCAATAGACATGGATTTGTCTCCGTTAAGGTAAATCTGGCTCAAATTGGCGCTATTATACGTCATCACTCGCGAGAGTTTTACCCATAAGTGCTGCCGCTTCTTGATTTATCTCAGCAAATCTCGCCGACATGCTGGCATGGATTTGCGCAGAGAAGTTTTTCACATCGGCTTTATCTAAACTTGCGGTCGGCACAGGTGCCATCATATCGATGATGACGACACCATTATTCCAGCGATTTAACTTAATATGGCTCTGACACGAAGCAACCACTGGCACCACTGGCACTCCCGCCGCGATTGCAGTATGGAAAGCTCCCGCTTTAAAAGGTAACAGACCACGACCACGCGAACGTGTACCTTCAGGAAAAATCCATACGGATAGATTCTTCTGCTTAATTTTTTCAACCGTTTTAGCCATAGTATCAAAGGCACTGTGACGGTTTTTACGGTCGATAAGAATATTACCTGACAACCAATAAATTTGACCGAATAGCGGCATCCACGCCAAACTCTTCTTGCCCAAACTCACTGTACCTTTAGGAACTGCTGTCGTATGAGTAAAGAGATCAAAGTTATTCTGATGATTTGCTAAGAAAATATACGGGCCGTCCTGCACATCTTCGTGCCGGCGAACAATCACTTTAATCCCAAGGATTGGCGCAACCGATGAGAAGATCTTGGCGAACATATGTACATTGTCGCGATGGCGAGGCCTTAATAAACACACTAAGCCACCAAAAATAAAGGCAAGCAACAAAGATACCGCCAACAACATTGATCTGACGATTAAAAGCACGATTTACTCCGACTGTAAAAGTGGCGACAGTATAGCCACCATGGCTTTGGGACTCAATATATTGTTTACATCTGTAAGCTGACTTGCTAACAAGCAAGCAAAAAAAGCCCATCGATATACTGAACCTCCAGTGTATCGATGGGCTTTAAGATTAATATCGAACTAAGCGTGGTGCTTGGGTAGGATTTCAGACTCAGTTGCCTGAGGCGAGACTTTACTTAACACAAAGCGGATCACTAAGGCACTCACGGCCAAAGTCGCGACAATTGCCGCACCACTAGGGAGGTCTAAGGTCGCCGATAGAACTAAGCCCAAAACATAGCCCAGTAAACCGACGAGGTAAGCGTAAAATAGCCGACCTTTACCACGGTACTTGTTCAACGCTAAAGCTGGCAATATCAAGGTACTGAACACCAGATAAACACCTACTAATTCAACCGATAAGGTAATCACTAGCGCAAATAGCAGATAAAATCCTGCCCCGTCCAACATCTGGGGGCGCAGGAATATCGCTAATAACACCAGTGAATACACTACAGCCGGCAAAATCAGTTGTGACCAACTCACCCACAGGATCTGACCTGACATCAATTGCTTTAACAACTCCGCGCCGTGTGGGTCGTTTGCCAGCAACAGCATTGCGGCTACCGCAGACAAGACGTAAAAGCAGCCAATCATAGCCTCTAACTCACCCGCCATCCGCTTAGCTAACCAAGCGATAAAACCTGCACCAGCAAGGGCAAATACAGCGGGCATCCACACATTAGAAAAAGGGATATCTTCTAATCTGTGATCCATGTGAGCAACGATGGCACCTAAGGCTGCAACTTGCGCTATCGCTAAATCGATAAAGATGATGCCACGCTTAAGTACTTGTCTCCCAAGTACAATATGCGTCGACAACACTAAGATCCCCGCAGCCAATGCAGGCAACAGAATCGACATCAGCTCAAGATCAAACATAGGTTTATTTCACTCCATTTAAGAGGGAAATCACGCTGTCATACAGGCTAAATAAATCTTGGCTCTTATCATTCCCCCCCACAGACATAGGCAGCATTACCACGGGCAAGTTCGCTTTTTCACCCAGCCATTTTGCACCGCGCTCATCCTGATAAGATGCCACAACTACGGCCAGAATATCCCCCTGCTCGGCGCGCGTCAGCAGACTCGCTAAGTGGCCGCTAGTGGGAGCTAAACCCGGTTTTGGCTCTAAATCTGCCACTTGCTCGATACCAATCCAGTTGAATAAGTATCTGAAGCTTGAGTGGTAAGCGATCACTTTTTTACCTTGTAATCCCTTAGCTTGCGCTTCCCAACGCGGGACAGCAGCTTGCCAGCGAGTGGTAAAATCTGTCAGTGACTGTTGATAATCGGCCGCACCAGCAGGATCTAACTGAGTCAGCTTCGCACTCAATGCCGTGGCGACTTTTAACAGTCGCGTCGGGTCAAAATGAATATGTGGATTGCCTTGAGCATGCACATCACCCATGCTGCGATCGACAGTGGCCAGTTTATCTAAGGTCTCGATTTGATCGGCGGCGAAAAATAAGCCTTGATCGGTCGAGCGCACTTTTGCGTTTGCCGACTTCATCTGCAGCATAGGCAACCAACCCACTTCAAGATCGGCACCTGCGCACACCACAAGATCCGCCTGACGCATTTTAGCGATCAAACTCGGACGCGCCTGCACTTGGTGAGGGTCTTGTAATGCCGTCGTTGCCGAATAGATGCTAGCCGTTGGAGCAAGCTCCTTGGTCAATGCCGCGTATTCAGGTTCACAGGCAAACACATTCAGCTCGGCATGGGCCAAACCAGTATAAGTGACAGATAAGGCCACAGCGGCCAATTTAGCTAAATTAGAATTGATGCGCACCGTGAGCCCCCAGAGACATAATGTATTGAATAGTGAAGATGTTATCGTCTTCAATTCCGTCGAAGTTAGTACCCTTTTGATTGGTATACTGGAAACGAACCGTCGAGAAGTGGCTAGAATGCCAAGCCAAACTCACCTCAGATTCCTTCAACTTTTGCCCATGAAAATGATCGCCATGGAGCTCTTGCGTATCAGCTTCACCGTAACGCACACCCGCTGACCAGCTCGGCGTGAATTGGTACACACTGCTCAGATACCAACCTTGGTGGTAATCTTGGCTCGGAGCATCCTCAGGATGTAAATCGATAGGTGTAAAATCGCTCACGCGATAGTACTCACCGCTCACAGTGAGATTTTGATATTTGTAGTTACCGTTAGGCGCCCACTTATAAACAAAATCAGCACCATAGGTATTTTTACCTGTGTAAGATGCGGCATGGCTATGACCTTCGTGCTCATCACCATGGGCATGCTCATCTTCATGTTCCCCTTCTTCATGGGCAGTCACTTGGCCATTTTCGTTGCGCAAGTAACTCAACCCCGCTTGCCATGAGCTATTATCGCCTATGTCGCCACCTATTTTTGAGTACAAGGTATAAACACCGACCTTCTTAAACTCACGCTCACCATGCTCATCGGCAGCACGTAAACTATCGCCCTTAAAGGCTTCAACGCCCATGGTCCAATACAAGTCCGTCGGCGCTACGTAGTTAAAACGTATACCGTCATCAAAATAATGTCCCCCTAAAAATGCACGGTAAACCACAGGACGGTCGGTGAAGGAATCAGTATGTAAATGTTGGTTATTGAGGTAACCAATGTCCGATAAGAAACGGCCACCACGGATAGAAAACCCCGCTGGCATCGCCATGGTTTGAATAAAGGCTTCTTCCAGATTCAGTTCAGTCTCACCGTCATGCATTTCAACTACTGCGGTGATTTTACCGTAAAACATATCATCGATATTGGCACTCATCGCCAGTTCAGTTTCACCTAAACCAAAGCCATCTGGACTCTCGGCTAATGGGCGTTCTCCCGTCTGATAATATCCATTTAGCACACCACTGATATTAGGGTTGGTCAAGCTCGAGTCTTCTGCAAATAAGCTAGGCGAAACGAGCGCACACGCCAAAGCCACCAAAGAAATTCGGGTATTTAAAACAGTCATGATATCTCCAAAATACAACTAGCACTCGACGACCGATGTTAAGTCATCAAGAAATACAATAAGTTAAAATTTTAAGTTGATTTAGAGAGCGAAGGGAGGCGCACGACTGCGATAAACACTGACGTGTTCAAAAATAGAGGAGGGTAAAATAAATTCGACCACATCGAAATGCTGTATAGCTAAATTCAGCGTCAGCGGATGGGTCAATAAAATCTTGTTGAGTTGGTGCTGATGGAAGCACAGGGTACAGTGAGTCTTAGCGCCATCATCAAGATGGGTCACACTATGGGCTGAGGCAGCAAGAGACAGCAATATCAGTACGGCAGCAAGCCATACCGAAATTGTGCGTCTAATGTGACTTTTAAGTCTCACTCAGTCGTCCCCATAGTTAAAAAGTTGCATAAGTCTATGTCAGTGCAATAGCAAGTTGCAATAAGGTAATCGCTTTGCAAAAGGTTACAAGATATTTGAGGTACCCAGTCTTACCAATAACTCCTTGTATCAATAGCGGTAGGATCTTGCGAGAACTCAGGTAAAAAAACGCATTTAAGATTAGCTTAAGTGAGTGTAACTATAGTGTATTTAGTTTTTATGTCTGCGAGCACAATGACGAAATCAAGCTCGATATGGCTCCGTTTTATCCACCTAAAGGCAACTATTATGCTAGCATTTTTTCGTGAAAACTTAGGGCTTATCTTAGGGATAGTCATCTTCAGCGCGGTGATATTTGGTGGTATTTATTACGTTGAGCACTCCTTAACGAGTCAAGAACAAGTCGTGCAGTAAACAAAGACTCATTAAGCGCGCCTGCAGTTCGCCCCTTAAATCCTCTTAGTTGCATTTTGAGCGCCTGCTAAAGGCGCTCAAATGATGTTCATCTCTGGAAAATTGTACCGCTGATTTTCCTATCCATGACGAATCCACTTATTAGCCTAACGATACTTCTGTCTTTGATCGCTATCATCGACTTGCTCGGGCGCTTCAATGGTGATGACTTGATCCATAAAATGGCTCACAAACAACAACATCAACGAAAAAATCATTACAGGGATCGCAAAATACCGCACAGAGGCATCAAAGTAACTGTATCCCGCCGTAAACACACTCAAATAAAATCCTAATAACTTGAGTTTAGCCAATGTTGGACTGCGGCCTAACCAAGCCGCACAATGGGGACAACGCACTTGAGCGTCGAAACCTTTGCCTCTTTGCTTGCTAATGTCACTGACCTTGATGTATTGATTACAATGGGAACACAACATGAAAACACGATTCCTAAATAACGATGCGCAAGTTTACCAGATATCGACTAGAGTTCGGCCTGTAAATACCCAAAATGTCGGAAAAAGCAGATAAAGCACCGCACTCAAGGTTAAGCTCAAATCAACCCCACCCTAAAAAAGTTTAATTCCAAGGGCTATTTCACTCGCAGATATTTTACAGTAGATCCGGCAACATCTATCATACTCAGACATATTTCTACTTAAGATCACTCCTATGCACCGCTACCTCGCTCTCGTGTTTGCCCTGCTAATACCACTACTCAGCCTTTCATCCCAAGCGCAAACTGAACCTGTCGCTGCAACCGAAAGCCCATCCAGCACTCCTGTAACGCTCAAGGCTGAACTGGCAATGCTGCAACAGGCTATCGATACGGATATACGTAAACTAAAAAATGCCAAAGGCGAATTGAAGACAATTGTTGAATATCGAATTCAAAACAAAACCTTACAGTTACGTAATAAGATTAAAGATCTGCTCGAAGCAACGCCAATCGACAAAGCTTTTCTGCAACCATTAATCCAAGGACAACTTAACTACATCCAACAAATTGATGCTTATATCGATGACAACATTAGTAAATTAGAACAGCAATTAGGTTCGAGCACAGATGATGCGACTCTACTGGAAATATCAAAGCGCGAATTAGAAAAAGACACCTATTACAAGCAACAACTCGAGACGCTCACTTGGCTCGAACAAGTTGGCCAAGATATTAGCGAAGCACAAAAATCACTGATGCAAATTTTAGTAGCTCGTGCCGATACGCTAGAAAGTTTAGTGACTTATACCCAGCAGCAACTACAAGCAGCAATCGATACCGCAACCAATGCAGGTAAAGATGTCACTTCGGCGCAAACCAGCCACGTAATGATGTTAAAGGAACGCTTAGCACAAAATAGTCAGAGCTTAAATATCGACATCAGCCTACTCGACGCTTTAGGCCATGATACCGCCGCGCTGAAAAAGACACTCTTTAGTGTTTCAGGTGATATCACTCAAGATGTGTTGAACTTTGATGTGGCATCAAGTCTCGTTGAGCAGTGGCTAAATACGGCACAAGAACAAGCGATTAATCACGGCCCTACCGTCGTGTTTAAGTTATTTGTTTTCTGTTTGATCTTGTTTATTGCGGGTCTCGCCGGCAAGTTAGCCAAACAGATAGTGAAAAATACCGTTAGCAATTCTAAGTTGAATTTAAGTAAGTTATTACAAGACTTCTTCACCTCGCTATCAGGTAAAGCCGTCTTTACTATCGGGCTGTTAATTGCCCTTTCACAGCTTGGGATCGAACTTGGTCCCTTGCTCGCAGGCTTTGGTATCGCGGGTGTTATTATTGGTTTTGCCCTGCAAGATACCCTGTCGAATTTCGCCTCAGGCATGATGATCTTAATTTACCGTCCCTATGATGTGGGCGATTTGATCAACGCCGCTGGCGTCACCGGACGCGTCAGTCACATGAGTCTGGTCTCCACTACGATTAAAACCATGGATAACCAACGTCTTATTATTCCTAATAATAAGATTTGGGGTGACACAATTAACAACATCACAGCTGAGCATCAACGTCGAGTCGATATGACCTTTGGGATCAGTTATAGCGATAGCATCGAACAGGCTGAAGCGATTCTCAAGTCCATCGTCGAAGCGCATCCTAAGGTACAACCATTGCCAGAACCGACGATTAAACTACATCTATTGAGCGAATCTTCGGTCGACTTTATCGTTCGCCCTTGGGCAAAACCGGAAGATTACTGGGAAGTATATTGGGACATTACCCGCGAAGTGAAAATGCGCTTTGACGCCGAAGGGATCAGTATTCCCTTCCCACAGCGTGATGTGCATATCTATCAAACCACGAAATCACCGCTTTAAACCAGCGTTAAACGAGAGAAGAAGGGCGTTGCAATGAGCTCGCCCTTATTTTTATCTCTGGCCTATAAATCTCTGCATCAAGTGTTAGCCTAAGCCGACTATCTCACCTTGCGCATCAATATCAATTTTTAAGTAACCCGGTTTCAGCCCTAGTCCTGGCATAGTCATCACATTCCCCACCAAGGCGGTGATAAACCCCGCACCAGCATGCAAGACTAAACCACGCACTGGGATCTCAAAGTCCTGAGGAACGCCCTTTAAGCTAGGATCGTGACTAATTGATAACGGCGTTTTGGCCATACACAGGGGCAAATGTCCATAACCTAATACGGTCAGCTGCTGCGCCTGTTGTTTGGCCTCGATAGAAAGGCTAACGCCCGCTGCGCCATACCCCACCTCGGCTAAGGTGGATAACTTAGCCTCCAATGAGGCTTCATCTGAATATAACAGCTTGAACTGACTCTCGGTTTCAGCGGCGCGAACCACAGTCTGCGCTAAGGCGACAGCGCCAGCCTCCCCTTGGCTAAAAGCATCGCTGACCTCACAGCCAAAGGCGCTGCTCGCGTTGACGGCTTCAGTTAGCCATTGCAACTCGGCATCAGTGTCAGTGGCGAAACGGTTAATGGCAACCACCACAGGAATACCATAGCGAGCCACATTATTGATATGCCAGTTTAAATTTGCAAAGCCTGCTTCGAGTCGAGCCTGATCTGGTAGATTGATATCTGACTCAGACACCAAACCACTATTGGCCTTCAGCGCTTTTAAGGTGGTGACCAGCACAGCGGCGGCCGGCACCTGACCCGATTGACGCACCTTGATATTACAGAACTTTTCAAAGCCCATATCTGAGCCAAAACCAGCTTCAGTCACCACAAAATCCGCCAGTCTGAGGGCGATATCATCAGCAATAATGGATGAATTACCGTGGGCAATATTGGCAAAGGGTCCCGCATGGATAAGGCAAGGTGAACCATTTAAAGTCTGCATTAACGTCGGCTTTATCGCATCCGCCATGATGGCCGTCATCGCGCCAGCGACACCTAAGTCTTCGGCAGTGATCACTTGCCCTTGGGTATTTAAGGCCAGCACTAAACGACCGATCCGCGCCCGCATATCCGCCAAATTATGACTTAAGGCTAAAATCGCCATTAACTCTGAGGCGGCGGTGATATCAAAACTGGAGGCGTACTCTGGGCCATTATTATCGCCTAAGCCCACCTGGATTTGCCTAAGACAGCGATCGTTGTGATCGACCACTCGGTGCCAACGGATCTCACTGGGATCGATATCCAAAAACGCTTGCCCAGATTGCGCCTCAAATTCCGCCTTACCTAAGCGCGCTTCATGAAATAGCCGCGCCGCAATCGCCGCAGCCCCTAAATTGTGGGCACTGCTCACGGCATGAATATCACCCGTGAGATGCAAATTCATCTCCTGCATGGGCACCACTTGCGCATAACCGCCACCCGCAGCGCCACCTTTTACCCCAAATACAGGCCCCATGCTGGGCTGGCGAATACAGGCACAGGCCTTTTTGCCTATGGCATTTAACGATTGCGTTAAGCCAATGCTAGTCACTGTTTTACCTTCACCGTGAGGCGTAGGCGTGACTGCGGTGACGATAATCAATTTGCCTTTGCACTGCCCAGCCAAACGCTGCAACACACTGAGCTCGACCTTGGCTTTAGTGTGACCAAATTGCATCATCTCTTCGGGTAATAGACCTAAGTCGGCGCCCAGTTCATTAATGTCTTTTAGGCTAGCGCGATTCGAAATATCCATATCTGTCAGCATGCGTCGGTTTCTCCCTTTCAGATACACTCTGGTTTAGTATGAGAGTTCAACTAACAACACTCATTGAATAGGGCGGATATTAGGTGATTGGCTTTAAGATATATAGCCGTCGAAAGGGTTAATGAGCGATTCCTTAATCTGCATCAAATAATCTGCCCTGCGTTCGAGCGGCTCAAGAGCGCCGTCGCCGCCAATGAGATCGAGCTCAGTCATTAGCAATGGTTCAGTATCTGGTAGGCATCTATGGGTCACAGCGTACCTTGATTTTTGTTTCTCAAAAGCAACAACCATAAACAACAACGGCGCCAGAAGGCGCCGTGGTTGTATGTATTATTGAGTGCGGCTTAAAACTGCACATCGCCACTTAAATGAGGTCGACGGCCTTTGCTGTCACGTAATTCAAATACCATATTATTAGCATTCTGCTCATAGCCAAATCCAACATCGGCAGGCATCAAGAGTGGCAGCTTAAAGGTCACATCCACAGTGAATGGACGATCGCCAATACTTGGCATCAACTCTGCTAAACAACGGGCCTTAGACCACATGCCATGGGCGAGCACTCGATCAAAGCCAAAACGCTTTGAAAGCACGGGATGCAGATGGATCAAGTTATAGTCGCCAGATGCCTTAGCATAACGACGACCTAAATCTTCACTCAAACTCCAGCTTTGTGGTGTTTCCCATGCCATATCAATGGCTTTAGGTGGGCGAACGCGACGTCCAGCAACATCGATACGATATAAATAGGTGGATAGCGATTCCCAGACGAGTTCTTCACCCACAAACGCCTTAGACACAAATTCAAACTCTAAGCCAGAATCCGTCTCGCGGCTCGTGGTCAAAGCGCACTCGAGGGAGAAAGTCTCGTCCACCGTCACAGGCCGATACACTTGAATACGATTCTTAAGGTGGATCATCCCAAGCAGTGGGAAAGTGATCCCATCGTGGGTAAAGATCACCGCATGCAGGCGAAATGCCATCACGTAGAGATAGGTTGGCGGTAGAACTTTACCGTCAAATTGAAAACCACACACCTGCGCATATTGGCTTACTTTAGCTTCAGACACAGTCACATGCGGCGCGGTCACCTTGATTTGGGGCAACGGCTGTTGATCCCAACCAGGCTTACGGCCAAAGAAGATCTTGCGATAAAGAGAAAACAGCGACGGCATCGCGTTCAATTCAACACAATATGCATTATTCAAGTCTGAGTACCTTTTAATTAACTATCCCTTGGCACAAAAATACATTGCCATAAATTACCCCGCACAGACGAGTAACGTCTGATCAATCAAGCTGATAACGAGTGTAAAACAGGCAGTGCTGCGTCTTAATAAGGGCTGATGCTGACTCTCCGAATGGACAACTATACCCAAACAACCTGAAAATGCAGGATTCAGCGGGAATTTAACGCACTTTAGGCAAGGCCCTTTATTGCTCCTGCATAAATGGCATTCACGCCATCCATGGCGATTGCGGTTATTTGCGGACCTAGTGGACTAAGTTCAAAATAACCAACACAGCATAAAGTGCATTAAAACCCGCCGGGACGGAGCGCCTAGGGCACTTCACTTCCGTGTTGCATCAATTCAAAAGGTGGCCGACATTCTGTCATTGATGCACCTTGAATTGAAGCACCCTAGGCGCTCTGAAACTCGTATCTTCAGGTCGCTTGGGTATATAGAGTCAGGTTTGGCGAAAACGGCGTGATTATAACCCAGAGCACTGAGTTCTGTGTATCCCTAAGTTTAGTAGGAATAATTACTACTAATAAAATCAATACATTAAAAATTAACGATGCAAATTTATCCATCTCAACTCGGCAATAACATCTCCAGAGTGCGAAAAATTTACGACTGTGCCACACTATCGTTCCACTCTCTTTAACCTAGTTATCACGTGCAAGATAAGAATTTTGATAAGCTCGCGCAAAAATTTGCGAAAAACATCTATGGTACGCCCAAGGGCGAAATTCGTGCCGCAGTGCTATGGCGCGACCTCGTCCCCGCGCTGGCAAAACTGGGGGATAAAAAACTCAGAGTATTAGATGCGGGCGGTGGTTTTGGTTACTTTAGCCAAAGATTAGCGCGCCTCGGCCACGAAGTTGTACTCTGCGATATCTCTGCTGAGATGCTGGCTCAAGCCAAAGAACAAATTGATGCCTCCCCTGAACCATTAGCTATCCAGCTTATCCATGCGCCTATCCAAGCATTATCGGTCGATAACCATGGCTATTTCGATATCATACTGTGTCATGCAGTCGTCGAATGGTTAACGGATGCGAAGCCCACCGTAGCGGGTTTACTTACTATGCTAAAACCCGGCGGATTATTCTCTTTGATGTTTTACAACAAAGAAGCCATGCGCTTTCATGCTTTAGTATCGGGCAATTTCGATTACGTCGCCGCTGATTTAAAAGTGAAGAAGAAAGTGCGACTAACTCCTACTCATCCACTTTATATTCAAGAAGTTAAAGATTGGTTTAGCGAATGGCAAATGTCACTCATCAGCCAGTCTGGCGTACGTGTCATCCACGACTATTTGAAAAAGAGTCAGCCTGCGGATTTCGACTATCACAAGCTGCTACAAATGGAGCTGGAGTACTCGCAACGCGAACCCTATATTTCCCTCGGCCGATATGTGCACTTTTTAGGGCAAAGCTTTGCAGTGTGAACGCGCGTCGTTACAAACGCGCTGCCTAAACGATTACTGACAAGTCTGTTTCCAGCAGGCGCTCACTTTGGCGCCTGCTTGTTCTAGCAATTGCACCACGCTTTTATCTCCCACCACATGGCCAGCACCAACCACCACAAACAAAGGTGAAGTCACGTCAGTCGAGCCCATTAATTTTATAATGCCATCGGCCATCACATGGTTTCGCTGCCAGAGGATTTTCTCTAGCATTTTAGTGTCGCCCTCGCCGCCCATTTGCTCCTGCATTATGGCATCAAGCTCAGTTTCATTACCTGAACGCCAAGCCGTTATTAACGATAAAAGCTCCGCATCCGATGCGCTAATCGCCTCACGCACCATAGACCACTGCTCTTGGCTATTAAAAGACGCTAACAATTGAAATTGTGACTCGGCGGTTTCCAACGGATACACAGGCAAAGTCGCATATCGAGCCATCAACTGCATATCAACGCCATAATCCGTGCTGTAACCTAAGTCGTTATAACGCAATAAGTTAACTTGAGTAGCCTGCAGCCAAGGTGCAAAAGATTGTATCGACTGACAAACATTTGCCGTGGTCGCGCAATAGGGCGTCATGCTCTCGACCGTTTGCTTATCTCGGCTCTGCCAATCTAAACCCTTAGTTTTATCGGCGCGGCCGTATTGTTGCAGTAAGGCTGTGCTATCGACTTTATTGATATCGACTTCTACAACTAAGCCCTTAGCTTTACCCAACGCGGTTTCAATTTGGGTGGGTAAAGGATAAAAGTCGGCACGTCCAATATGAATCGAACCTAGCAAATACGCGCTCTTGCCTTGCCATTGCACTTGATAAAATGGTGGTTTATCGGTTTCTGCACCCACCACTTTTGCGCTCAAACCCGCTAACGCCATAAAACAGATTGATGTAATTAGTCGCCATTGGCTTGTTGCCATATCCTTTGCCCCTTATAATTCCTGCAAATTTTGCAATGAGACGCTGTTATGCCACATACCAAGGTTATAGAGCAACTGAAAGAAAATCTTCAAATCGCCTATCGCCAAGCCATAGACGCCGACGCTAAGTTAGATGAGCTAAAGAAAGCTGGCCATGGAAACTTCACCAGCATATTCACTGCAGAACAAGGTTTTATCGCTTCGAGTAATCGCTTTCTGCCCTATGTGCAAGAGTTGGTCGATGACTTAACTCGCATGGAAGAACATCAAACGCTCGATCCTAAAGAACTCGAAACCTATGTGCGTCAGTTAGGCGCATTACTGCAAACATTGCAGGCCTTTAAGAAGCAAAGCTAAACCGAGATTAGGGGCTGAAACTCACCTTAGATTTCAGCTCTTTCCATGGTATATCTAATCAAGCCCACCAACACAGATAGGTAGCACTAAGCTTCCCCAAAACTGTCATCATTTTGTCATTTCTAAGTCATAGACTCCGCTCACATAGACGAAGGGGCTAACGTAATGACAAGTTTAGATCTGGCTAAAGAGCTCGATAAAATAATCTCTAAAGCTGCAATCAGTCCCTTATTTCAGCCAATTTTCAATATATTAGAACATAAAATTCATGGTTTTGAGGCGTTAAGCCGTGGCCCTGAACACAGCCCGTTATACTCCCCAGTCCCGCTATTTCAGACCGCCGAACATCAAGGTAAATTAAGCGAGCTAGAAACCCTTTGTCGCCGTATTTCACTCGAGCAATTTAAGTTGCGTCAGTTTCAAGGCAAGCTGTTTATCAATATCTCGCCCAAGGCATTATTAGATCCCGCCCACCCCAAGGGCATGACCTTACAACTGTTGCAACAACTCGGCATAGCGCCATCACAGGTTGTGATTGAACTGTCAGAGCAATATCCCGCCGATGATATCGATTTACTCAAATCCTGCTTGAATCACTATCGTAGCCAAGGTTTTTTAACGGCGATCGATGACTTAGGTGCAGGTTATTCGGGTCTGAGACTCTGGTCAGAATTGTCACCCGACTATGTCAAAATCGACCGTCACTTTATCCATCAGATTGATTCGACTCCCGTCAAACAGGAATTTGTCCGCTCGATTGTGGAGTTATGCCAAAGTTTAACCTGCAAAGTGATAGCCGAAGGAATTGAAACGCAAGAGGAATTAGCCGTACTCAAACAACTGGGTATCGTCTATTGCCAAGGCTACTTACTCGGTCGTCCAGAAGTGCTCCCCTGCCGCGCGATGAAAGCGACCTTAGTGCCGAGCAATACTCAAATTCAACCTAGATACAGCGAATCGGCCGAGAGCCTGTGCACGAGTGCCATAACCGTAGTGCCCACGCTTAAACTCAAATTCTTAAGTGACACCTTTATCTCGCAACCTGCATTACAGGCGGTTGTAGTGGTCGATAACCAGTTGCCACTCGGTATTATCAGCCGCGCGACCTTACTTGAACTCTTCAGCACACCCTATGGTCGCGCCTTACATGAAAATCATGCAGTGAGTGAAGTGATGGATCCGCAAGTTATCCAGATTGAGGCCAACGAACCTTTATCCACCGTAAGTCAATTACTGACCTCAGAGAGTGCTAATACGGTAGCGCAACAGTTCATTATCCTTCGCCGTGGAAAACTACTCGGCATAGGCCATACCAAGGATTTGCTACAAAGGATCACAGAGCACAGAATTAAGATGGCGCGCCATGCGAATCCTCTTACAGATTTGCCGGGTAATGTGCCCATTCAAGAGGAATTAAAACGCCTTAAGATCCAAAAGAAACATTTTTATCTAGCCTATTTTGATCTGTGTAACTTTAAGCCCTATAACGATATTTATGGATTTTGCCGTGGCGATGAAGTGATTTGTGAAGTGGCGAATCTGTTACTGAAGTATAAAAGCGACAATTGCTTTGTTGGCCATGTCGGCGGCGATGACTTTGTAATTATCAGCACCTGTGAGCATATGATCAGCCGTTGCCAGCGAATTCTAGCGGATTTTGAAACCCATAAGCATTTGTTTTATAGCGCAGATCACTGGCTGGCCCAGGAAATGCTCGCCGACGATAGAAAAGGTGAAGCCTGTTACCATCAATTGATCAGTCTGTGTGTAGGCATTTTACCACCCGCACTCACCTTTAACGCCCATGAACACAGTCTATCGACCTTAAGCGCTAGGGCAAAAAAACAGGCAAAATCCGCAAATAACGGATTTTACCTGTTAGAAAATCATCTGATTATCGACACTCAGGCACTAACGGCATAGCTGAACAGCTTTAATACTCAGCATTAGCGACCGATATGAGTCATTAAAGTTGTGGTGCAATCGTCTTCTTTAACCACTCGGTTAACATTTTGGTTTCGTACATAAAAGGCTTATCATTTAAAGATTGGATCCCCCCCATGAACCCCATATCCGACAGTTTTTCATCGCCCGCGATAATCACTTTATCATTTTCTAAGACTTGATAAGAAAAAGTCATACGCGGCGGATAAATGTCTTTGATAATGCGTAAATCATTGGCGGTCGCACCAAATGTTGGACGCATATCACCCGCCAGATCAACATCGGTAATGGTCATTTCAAGCTTTTGATTTGGTTTTAAAATCTTCGCAGCTTCTTTATTGATGTTTTCTGTTAATGTTTCAAATAAGCGCTTCTCATAACGGGATTGGAGCTCCCCTGATGATTTTATATCGCGATAATCTTTAGGACTTTGCCAAACAATTTTAACCACACCATCTTCGGTGATGGGATCCACAGGCGCTTCATCGGCCGCCCAAGCCGCACTGCAACTTAATACACCTGCGAGTAAAAGGGACTGAATTTTCATGTTTGCCTCCAAGGCCTAGATAACTTTCTGAGAACCACAGTACAAAATCTAACCTGAACTAGAGCTTAACGCAAAACTGATATAAGTACAGCAAATGTGTCGTAAGCTTTTGTATAATTAAGTAAATATTATTTAACCATCACAATCGATACGTATCTTTTTGTATCGAAATTGCACCAAGTAAGTGCATAGTTATCAATTTGTGAACATTTCACGCGCATAACGACAAAAAAAGCGTTATCCTTCCGCTATTGTTTACATTGCCCACTTAATAAAAAATGAAATTCCCTGTTGTACCTGTGTTCATTCTTATCCTGTTTACCTGCGTCGTGAGTGCGATTTGGTTTATCTCCCCGAGTGACAAAAATACTGGCCCTAAAACTTGGTCAGCCTTTATCTACAACCATGGCTATGATTCAGGAAAATATAAAAAAACCGATAACTTTGACAGCTATAATACCTGCCGCGATTTTGCACGCGAACAATCTGCCTTCTACGACAATGTGCCTTGGGAATGTGGATCTATGTGCCAGTTCGATACTCGTAAGCAAGGATTTCAATGCGAAGAAATGAAGAATGAGCACTAACTAACCATTCAGCATAGGTTCAATATTTATACAATAAACTCAGCTCCTCACAGTAAAACTCGTTTTCTTTACCGTCTAAGGATGCACGATTTAGAACTAACGTGTTAAACGTAATTTTTAACTTGGAGCTTACCTATGAACCTAAAAACGGCTTATCTATTCAACCCATATTCACGAAAACTCGCTTTATTGGCACTGCTGACAATTGGAACGAGTATCAGCCTTTCAAGCCATGCTGCACCATTGACCATCAGCCAGCAACAAGCTGTTACTGTTCATTTGAGTAAATTGGCTCAGGCGCAAAATGCGGCTGAGCATCAAATGACAGAGCAGCTTAAGCAAGATTTTAGTCAACAATTAACCGTGCAAGAACATGAGTTTATGAGCGACATCTGCCCTAAATACGGCATGACCTTCGATGTCACTACCAACGCTTGCTTGCGCTCGTAAGGTATTGCCAAGACTAAAATGGAAAACGGGCACTCAGCTCAGGGTATTGCAGCTTTAAATCCTTGGGCTTAGTGCTAAATTTTTTACCTACGGGCGTCGCCTTGCCCGATGGCATAAAGGGCAGTTCCTCACCGGTTCTATCTTCGTATAATTGCCCTGCGATAAGGTCGTATTCATCCACAAAGGGATAAGCATAGGCATCTCGCTCTGGCCAAGCGACTAAACGTGCTAGGGTGTCAGGCTGATTAACCACACCTTCGAAAATTTCTTTACCAAGCGAAATCAAAAAACACCTAAACTCGGCAAAAGCATATTCAGAATCACAACCAGTAATAATGTAAGCCGCCCCCCAAACAGACCACAGATAACTACGGCGCATCTGCTGACCAAAGATTTTATCGAAAGCTTTTAACTCTTCATTACTCAATTCGGCAAGTTTCTGCTTCAGTGCTTGAGTCAAAGACTCCTGTGATTGCGCCGCTTCCATTCGCGTGACTAAACCCCAAAACTCAACTTCTGTCATAAACGTCACCTATTAGAGCCTCTAGCAAAAAGGCATATTCTACACGATATTACGGTTATACTGGACTCGGATTAGGGCATTTCCTACACTTGCTCATCTTCTTTGCTACTGGTGTGCACTTCAATCTATGCCTAAACGTCTTATACTACTGATCACGTTATATTGCCTCTTCAGCATTGCTGCACTTTGGCGTACTGTGATGACTCAATCCCTTGATGTATTCACCCTAGGCGTCCTCCCCGTACTCGTTGGCATACTCATACGAGCGCCGTGGTCTAGCTTAGTGTTGAAAATTTATATTGGCATGCAAACCTTAGGATTCTCGGCTCTGGGGATTACAGCAATTATTGCCTATCGCATTACCCCTGAGGATGTAAAAGTGGTTGTTTCTGGTCACAATATTCCTATGTTGCCACTCACAGTGAGCATTATTGTTATTTTACTCGTGCAGTATTGGATCGCATTTTCTAAGGTCACGAGACACTATTTGACCCGCCAAACTCAGTAATGGACTTTGTTGCTAAGCTGTTATCAACAGCGTAGCTTAGCGACCCAGTAAAATACTTACGACTTTTAACTTGAAGTAGACTATGAGCCATTTATCGCCCAGCGAACTTTCCATTCTTTTGGTAGAGCCTTCAGATACACAGCGTCGAATTATTATTCAGCGCTTACAACAAGAAGGCATTCTCAGCATTCAAACCGCAGAAAACATAGAAGCGGCTAAAGATATTATTGCTCGCCATAAACCTGACCTTATTGCGAGCGCCATGCATTTCGATGATGGCACTGCCACCGATCTCTTGGGCTACTTAAGGGCCAACGCTGACTGCAAAGATATCCAATTTATGCTGGTCTCGAGTGAGTGCCGCCGTGAGCAACTTGAAATATTCCGCCAATCGGGTGTAGTAGCGATTCTACCTAAACCCTTCAGTGCCGACCATTTAGGTACAGCATTGAATGCCACGATTGATTTACTCAGCCACGATGAACTCGACCTCAGTAATTTCGATGTACAAGATGTGCGTGTATTAGTGGTCGATGATAGCCGTATGGCAAGAAACGTCATTAAACGTACGATTGGTAACTTAGGGATGAAGCTGATTACCGAGGCCGAGGATGGCGCGCAAGCCATAGCGTTAATGAAACACAATATGTTCGACTTAGTGATCACGGATTACAATATGCCGAGTGTAGATGGGCTAGCTTTGACACAATTTATCCGCAATGAAAGCCAACAATCGCACATTCCCATCTTGATGGTGTCTTCCGAAGCCAACGATACCCACCTCAGCAATGTGTCCCAAGCGGGTGTAAATGCCTTATGTGACAAACCCTTTGAACCCAAACTTGTTAAAAAATTACTCTATCAACTGTTAGAAGAATAAAACCAGAATAAAACTTAAGTCACGAACTGAGTAAATATTCTGCGCTTTACTGAACATCCTGCTGCACGCTAGACGCAAAAGGCTTTCCAAGTGCTAAACCTTATGGCATGTTAGGCACGCTTATTTCAAATAAATCTACGGAAAGAAGAGACAATAAAAATGAACAAAACTGAACTAATCGCCAAAATTGCAGAAAATGCCGATCTAACGAAAGTAGAAGCAGCACGCGCATTGAAGTCTTTTGAAGCAGCTATTACCGAATCAATGAAAAATGGTGACAAAATCTCCATCGTAGGTTTCGGTTCTTTTGAAACAGCGACTCGTGCCGCTCGCACTGGCCGTAACCCACAAACGGGTAAAGAAATTCAAATTGCTGAAGCGACAGTGCCTAAGTTTAAAGCGGGTAAAACCCTACGTGACAGCGTAAACTAAGTTATAAAATTCAATACAACGCCTCCATTGTGAGGCGTTTTTTTTTGCCCAATCCCAGTGAAGCACTGAATGTTTTTTGCACAACAAAAGTGCGCCTCTGCCCCACAAACTGGCAAATAAAAACATTTCATTAACATTGCGAGTCCTAATACCTTGTTTTACATGGCATTGTAATAGTGGCATGTGATTAGCAAATCCTTCCTTAGAAAAAAACCAAGATGCACTAATGACCACAGCTGACTTTGAGTGTGCCAATGGTGAATCGATAAATAAGTCAATCGAGGGGATGAGCATGAAGAAATCACTGTACAGCGTTTTGGCCTTATCGACGGGAATGTTACTGGCAGGCAACGCCTTTGCAGCCGTATCAGGCAACATTGGCGGTACCTCTAATTATCTATGGCGCGGTGCGACCCAAACTAAAGATGCGGTCGCAATCCAAGGTGGCCTTGACTACAGCCACGATTCTGGATTTTATGCGGGAACTTGGGCATCTAATGTGGATTTTGGTGATGATACTAGCTACGAGCTTGATCTATATGCGGGTTATGGCGGCAGTATTACCGAAGACATCAGCTACGACTTTGGCTATCTCTACTACGCTTATCCAGACGCACCGGGCAGTATTGATTTTGGTGAGCTCCATGCTGCTGTCACGTGGAAATGGCTCGAACTTGCTTACTCCCAAGTCATCAATGCCGGTGACGATCTGGCCGCCGATCCTTTAGATAATAAAGATCTCAGTTATCTTGCCGCGACGGTATCCGTTCCTCTCACTGAAAAGCTGAGTTTATCAGTGCACTATGGTTACTCAAACGGTGATGTCGTCCAATCTTGGTTTGGCGAAGAGAATTATTCCGACTATAACGTGACTCTCAGTGCAGATACCAGCATAGGCACAGTGTCATTTATGGTCTCAGATACCGATCTCACCGATGATGATGCCAAACTAGTACTCGGATATTCCTACAGTTTTGATCTATAGGCTCTAAGCATAACAAAACGCCACCTTAAAAAGTGGCGTCGTTTTATCACAATCACCTACTAGGCAATAATTGACCGGTTTGTTTTACGGGCCGCAACCATTTTCTCGATATACTCAACAATGGGCTCAGTCACTGAAATCCCTGTTGTTTGCTCAATCCCTTCAATGCCAGGCGCCGAATTAACCTCAAGGATCAGTGGACCACGGTTAGAACGTAAAATATCTACTCCCGCGACAACCAATCCCATCGCCTTCACAGCGGCAATAGCCATTTTACGCTCAACAGAGGTGATTTTTACCACCTCACCACAACCACCTAAATGCAGATTAGAGCGGAAATCGCCCTCGGGACCTTGACGCTTCATCGAAGCAACAACCTTGTCACCGACAACAAAACAACGAATATCACTACCATTGGATTCTTTAATGTATTCCTGTACTAAGATATTCGCTTTGAGCCCCAAGAATGCTTCAATCACGCTCTCAGCAGCCGTTTTAGTTTCAGCGAGTACGACACCAATCCCTTGAGTGCCTTCGAGTAATTTAATGACTAACGGAGCGCCGCCCACCATATTGATGAGATCTGGGATATCATTTGGCTTATTGGCAAAACCCGTCACTGGCATGCCAATCCCTTTGCGGGAAAGTAGTTGCAGTGCCCGCAATTTGTCCCGCGAACGCGCAATGGAGATTGAATCATTCGCGGCATATACGCCCATCATTTCAAACTGACGAACAACGGCACAACCATAAAAAGTCACGCTAGCATGAATACGCGGAATGATGGCATCAAACCCAACTAATTCAGTACCTTCATAGTGAATGCTAGGTTTAATAGAATTAATATTCATGTAGCAATTCAGCGTATTGATCACGACCGCTTCATGTCCACGACTTTGGCAAGCCGCGACTAAGCGTTGTGTTGAATACAACTGGGGGAATTGGGATAAAATACCTATTTTCATTGCTGAGTGACCAACTTAAGCATGAGTGAATAAACCGTTCTGCGGCACCAAAAGCACAGCGACAGAAAAAGGGGCTGATATTTGTCTATTGCTCAGTGTAAAGCAAGAAAATATTCCTCACCAGACGAAATCATTATGCTAATGAAATACTTCAAGACCTATCACACTCGAAACTCGGTTTAAGTTAACAGCGGCAGAATATACTTAGCCTCAAACTCCGTTGCATCTAAGGGGCGAGAAAACAAATAACCTTGTAATACAGTACAATGGCGAGAAGTACAAAACTCAGCCTGCTCAATTGTTTCAACGCCCTCAGCTACTGATATGACATTAAACCCATGGGCGAAGTTAAGTAATGCAGCGAGCAAACGAGTGTCTTTATCATCCTTATCATAGGAAGCGACAAAGCTTTTATCGATTTTCAGCACGCTAATGGGAAATAATTTGATATGTTCTAAGGACGAAAAACCCGTCCCAAAATCATCGAGGGCAAAACGCACCCCTAACTCGGCGATTCTATCAAGCATTTTGGCATGTTCATGGGGATCTTCAATAAGGCAATTTTCAGTAATTTCAAGCTCTAATGCTACAGCAGGAAGTCCTGTCTTAGTCAGCGTACTCGCGATTTTATCAAACAGGTTCTCATTTCCAATTTGCGATGCAGACAGGTTAACGGCAATGGTGAATTCTCTCCCTGTCGGCTGTAATTGGGTTAGCCACACCTGTGCCTGAATACAGGCTTGTTCAAGCACCCAATCATCAATGTCCTCCATTAATCCAATTTCTTCGGCTATGGGTAAAAATTGATCTGGGGCGATAATGCCATCTACAGGATGCTGCCATCGGATAAGGGCTTCCATCCCCACCAACTGATGGGTTTTCGCATTCACTTGCGCTTGATAATGAACCTTAAATTCATTTCTTTTTAAGGCAATACGCAAACTCGACTCGATATGATTACGGTAACGCACCTCTTTATCTAAAGCTTCTGAGTAAAACTGAATCTGGTTTCGGCCCATTTTTTTAGCGCGATACATAGCAATATCGGCACATTTCATCAGTTCAGAACTATTCGAAGCCGCTTCATTATAAAAAGCCACACCGATACTGGCACCAATAAGCACATCGTTATCACCGAGACAAAATACGTCCTCAAACACTTTGAGCAATCGATTAGCCACAATCATAGGGAAATATTTATACTCATTATCAGTGACTAGGACGACAAATTCGTCCCCACCTAAACGTGCAATAATGTCACCATCTCTTAGTACTTCACTTAATCGAGCGGCTACTTTAACTAAAAGAATATCCCCCGTCTGATGGCCTAGAGTGTCATTGATCGCTTTAAAATCATCTAAATCGAGTAAGATAACGGCTAAATAGTCGTGACAACGTTTGGCCCTTGCTATCGCTCGATTAAGACAAAGTTCAAAACCATAGCGATTAACCAGCTTAGTCAACGAATCGTGTTCAGCTAGCTCTTTTAGTTTTTGGTGACTATTACGTAACGCCAACGCCATTGAAGATCTTTGTTTCGCATAACGAATTGCACGGGTTAGTATCCGCGAGTTGACCTCATCTTTAAGCAAGAAGTCCTGTGCCCCTAGTTCAATACAGCGCTGAGCCAGTTTCTCATCTTCATAGCGACTCAGCATAACGACTACGGTCTGATCTTGCGTCATGGCATTGAGCTTGATCAACACTTCTAAACCATTAGCATCGGGTAATAAATAATCCAATAGAATACCGTCAAAATGACGTTCTAATGCGAGATTTAAACCATCAAATGCACAATTTGCTTCGACCACATTAAAAGTCAACTTTGACTGTCTGAGTGCTCGGATGATCGCAGTTCTATCCACTTCATCATCATCGATCAGTAGTAAATCCATATACTCACCTTATGCGGATGGGAGCTCCACTATTCGCCAGTAACCTTCAAGCATATTAAAAATATTGTTAAAACCGTCTTTCATATCAGTTTTAACCATGTAACCAGCCACATGATGGCTATAGGCTTTCATCCTATCTTCATCGGTACTCGACGTGGTGAGCATAAAAACGACAGACGAAGAAAGAGAAGGATCTGAACGTATTCGCTCAAGGAACTCAAACCCATTCATTCTTGGCATATTAAGATCGAGCAAAATAAGATACGGGCCTTTGATCGTGTCTAAACTCGTTAGAATAGTTAATGCTTCGATCCCATCCCGAGCACGCACTAAGGGATTGAGTAACCTCAATTGTCTCATCGCCCGCTGCACGGCCATGTAATCCACGTCATCATCATCAACCAATAAAATGGTGACCTGTTGATAGTGATTTGCTGCGCTCATAGAAGCTCCTTTTTCACTATTTTCTTAGGCCAACTAAAGCAAAAACAACAACCTCGGCCCTGCGATTTAAGCTGAATCTCTCCACCTAAACTTTCAACTGTTTTCCTCACAAGTGATAAGCCTAAACCACTGCCTTCAACTTCATCCCTTGGTTTAAGTGTTTGAAACATCTCGAAGACTTTTTCATGATATGAGCTTGATATCCCCGGACCATCATCTATCACACTGAATCGATACTGCTGATCAACCGCCTCACATGAAACCGTAATCACACCTGTACCTAAGTCATGATGCTTTATGGCGTTACTGATCAAATTTCGTATAACTAATTCCAACAATGGTCTTACGGTATAAAAATTCGGAAATTCACCTTTTAGTACTAATTCAAATCCCTGTGGCGGCGCGACGAGCGCAAACATGTCTTCAGCCAGTTGCCGACTGTTGACCTCTGTGGTTTCAGTATCGACACGGCCAATACGGGAAAACATCAATAGCCCATCGAGCAGTAACACCATGCGATGAATACGACTTTGGATAAGCCCGAGATATTTCTGCACGTTTTCATTGGCGTTATCGGATAAATCCTCTGCTAACCAAGAAGTTAACTGCTCGATACCCCGTAGTGGGGATTTCAAATCATGGGAGGCGATATAGGCAAAGCGGTCGAGTTCTTGATTAATCCGCTCAAGCTCTTGCATGTGTTCTGCACGCTGAACTTCAATGCGCTTACGTTCAGACACATTGTTAATCGTCGCGAGAATGAAAATGCCATTACTGAAATGAATAGGCGTCAGCCCCACCTCTATCGCGAGTCGACTGCCATCTTTACAACAGCCAAATAAGTCATCCCGCATCGACATATTTTTCGCGATCGGCTGCACTAAGTAATTATTCATGTGCTGCTGGTGCACATCCCTCAGCGCGTCTGGCAATAACATATTGATAGAGCGGCCGAGTAACTCGTCTCTGGCATAACCAAATAAACGTTCCGCATGGGTGTTCACTAACGTAATAATCCCAGCCTTATCGACCATAAACAGTGCGCTTGGAGAGGCTTCAATGACGAGTCTAAAGCGTTTTTCATTCGCGATTAGCTCAGAGGTAAGCAATGACTCTTTATATCGATTACGCGCCATGATTAGCACAGAATAAAACAGCGCCAAAATGAATGCACAACCGATAAATTGCAGCCAGATACCTTGGGTCTCTTCCGATCTTGAGATAAAACGCGATTGTGATGAAATGTCCAAGCGCCACTGCCTACCGCCAATCAAGTCGGTCTGTGACTGATAAAACACATCTTTTTGATTTGGCAGAACTTTACTACTAGTAAACATTAAACTGTCGGCATTTGCCTGCGGGCTTTCATAAATGGCGAGCTTCAAACCTGAGAATCGATCCCCCATAATTCCTTGCATGAGGTCGTCCATCCTAAACGCCGCATACACGAGTCCAATCGCCTGCTGTTTCCGCTCTGCCTCCGTTGCCACAATCCCTTGATAAATTGGCAAATACATCAAAAAACCCGCTTTAGCATCTTCGGGCGTATCTTGCACTAAGGCGACCTTGCCAGAAATAGTTGGCTGACCAGTGCTAATGGCGTGCTCTATGGCTTTGCGCCGATTAGCCTCGGAGCACATGTCATAACCAAAAGCTCTTTGATTGCGCCAATCAAAAGGTTCTAAATACAAGATCACACAATACTGATCACGAACTCCTTCTGGGTACACTTTATAGTCTTTAAAGCCTTCGGCCTGAACTTGTTGGACGTGGGCATCTAATGTGTCAGGCTTAAGTAACTGAGCATAGCCAAAGCCTTGGAAACCCGGGTAATACTCGGATAAATGTGCATTGACAACATAGGTTTGCCATTCCTTGCGGGTTACACTATTGGAGGACAATAACAAGCCGACACCACCGCGTAAGACCTGCTCGTAGGCAAGCATTCTGCGATTCACCGCTTCGGTTAACTCTTGAACACTGTTCTCGAAACGCTCTTCACCACGATCTCTAAGATATTGCTCCAGCACATACCAAGAGATGCCCATAAAAAGTAAAGCAGCGACAATCATCAGCCAGCTAGAACTCAGCACGCTAAAGTAGATACTATTTGATGGGCTATGCGATTTAGAAAACTCATCCTTGTCCATATGAGCCAATTCCCTAGCAAAAGATTAGCAATAAACACAGCTACAAGTGTTGTTGCAATTATGCCTAAATTCAAGTTTATCCTACTATTTAACTCGGAATTAACCCGAATATATCGATGACACTGTTGTGCTCTCAATCACAAAATAAGCAAGAACTAAATTAATCCAATAGGCAATCCCAGTCTTGGCTTGACGCTAAACCGCAGCGGGCACAATTATCCGGCACACGGGAAGAATTTTTCACCCTGACTCACAAAATTATTTGCTTTTCTACCATACTCTTTTTAGTTAGAAAGTCGTTAGGAACAACAAGAGGAATTCGTTATGGCTCATATTACTGAAGTCGTGCCCAACGATACTGAACTTGAGGCAATGACCACACCAAGAAACAGCAAAGCCGCCGAGGCAATGCAGCATAGACGCGAAGTCAAAAAGCGTTTAGAAGACTACCTCGAGCGGGCGGAGTTAAAACGTGCATTGGGAGATGACGATTTTTTCTAGCCAATTCTATCTCGCTATCTCGTGGTCAAAATGATGGGATGATGATCTCAGTCGGTGATCATTTGTTTCGAACTCACTGAGTTTTGGCCCACTAAAATCGAATATCTCACCCAGCCAACAGTGCTGGGTGTGACTCTGCTCTAGCTCACTAACCTCCAGATTTAATATCGCGTCATCACGGTCATTTTTACCACTCTTGTCAGCTTGAGTTTTGATTAACAAGCATTCAGCCTTAACACACTCAAATAACTCATCGCTGTCATGTTTTGCTCCAATCAATCTATTTCTATATCAAGAACAAAGCAGCTTTAATGTCATATCAATAAAATATTATTAAACAGATGGTTACTTATTTATGTCCCATAGACATAGCGCTAGAATTATAACAAGTGCACCAAAATGATTCACAAAATCGATAACAGCTAATTTATTTAATCGGTATATTTTCTCAGCTAGCCTGCGAATCAATATGAATAAATGAGGTTTAAGGCTATGATTAGCCACATCTCTCTCGCTGAAATTACCTGCAGGATATACGGGAATGTCTGAGTCGTTAGCCCAATATCAACAAGATCTACGCCGTTTTTCCGATGAATTAATTCGCATTCAAACGCCAATAAAAATCTTAGATGCCATTAAATGGCCGCGGGAAATGGAGGAACGTTTTCTCTCCAATAAGGGCACGGTACTTCCGGCTATCAAGCAAGAGTTTTATCAAAACATTGCTTTACCTTTTGATCCTGTTAAAACCCAAGCTGAGCTAGCCTCCCTAAAACAGGACATCCATAGACGTTTGGGTAAACGAGACAAACTCGGCAAAATATTAGTGGCAAACGTCGATCAGTATCGCCTTGTCATCGATATGTTGGGGAACAGAGGCACGCCAACCTTTGGTAAGCTCAGCCAAGAATTGTACGGCAGTGCTAGCCATAAACTGCATGGCGATCGCCATACCTTGCGCCAGTTAGGCGATAAACTCAGCTACATTTTCTCGTTGCCCGCGGCGAGACACATGAATAAACATCACCCTAAAATTATTAGCGCGCCAGAAGCGGTTAACGTGCTCAGCCAACGTTTAGAAAAGTACTTCCATAGCGATGATATGCGTGTACGCCTTAGTGACGGTATCGTCTCTGACGCTGCAGTCGGTGGCGATACCGTTAAGCTCAATAGCAAAGCAATTTTCAGCGAATCGGATCTTAATGTATATGAAGTTCACGAAGGTTGGGTGCATGTCGGCACGACGCTAAACGGCCGAGCTCAACCCCACGCCACTTGGCTCAGTGTCGGTTCTCCGCGCGTAGCAGCAACCCAAGAAGGTCTAGCCGTTTTACTGGAAATGCTGACGCTAAGCTCAAATCCAGGACGGGCTCGGCGAATTAGTGACCGTGTTGCCGCGGTCGATATGGCTGAAAATGGTGCTGACTTTATAGAGGTATTCAATTATTTCAGAGGATTGAATCTAAGTGCGACAGACAGTTACCGTGTCACTCAAAGGGTTTTCCGTGGTGGTATGGTGGAAGGCGGCAGTTTCTTCACTAAGGATATTTCCTATGTGCGTGGCTATGTGGAAAACATTAACTTTATCCGCAGCGCCATCACCTCAGGCCTTCCTGAACTAATTCCTATGCTATTCCTTGGTAAATTGGCGATCGAAGATATCCCCGTGTTATACCAAGCTTGCCAAGAGGGCATTCTGACTACGCCTAAATATCTACCGCCCATGTTTGATAACTTTAGTGGCCTTTATGCTTGGTTTGGTTTTGCATCAGGTTTAGCAGGAATCGATTTGAAAGGTGTACAGCGCCATTTCACTCGCTTATTTAAAGACGTACCGAATGTCGTTCCCGCCTTTGAGTTACTCGATGATACTGAATTTGACAACAACTCGGACTAATACAGTAACTAGATTGATTTAAAATAAAAAAAGCTCACAACTATGTGAGCTTTTTATAAAACTAAACGCTAATCTTCGATAGAAAAACCTTCACCATTACATTCAAAATACAACTCACAGGCAGGATAACTCACTTTGCCACACGTGTAGAAGATAATGGCATTTCCACCCAACTTTTGAACTTGTACTTTCAACTCTTTTAAGGCTTCCACACTAACTGCTTTAAGGCTTCCACACTAACTGCGGCAGCGCATTTAAATCCAATCGGTCACCCTGGGTCGCGATTGCTATAGCCTTTGGTTTAGTCTGAGGATCTTGGTTAATCACATCGACTAATCCATGCTGCGCCTCGGGTTCTCCATGGACTAAAATTAACGGCGGCTGGCCTTCAAAATGGTGATACCAACGTAATAACTCTGCTTGATCCGCATGGGCTGAAAGTCCACCCACTGTGTGTAACTTAGCCGCTACTTTAATGCTGTTACCATGAATAGACAGTTCCTCAGCGCCATCGACGAGGGCGCGCCCCGGTGTTCCAAGCGCTTGATAACCACAAATAATCACATCACATTCTGGGCGCCATAGATTATGCTCTAAGTGGCTACGAATACGTCCACCGTTACACATGCCGCTCCCTGCGATAATGATCAATCCCTTATGCACATCGTTCAGCGCTATCGACTCTTCGGTCGTTTGGATAAATTCGACATTCGACAACAGTGGATGCTGCCCAGGATGTTGGCGGGTAAAGCGTTTAAAGTCCTCATCCATCAGCGGATAATTATTAACGTAGACGCGTGTCGCCTCAATTGCCATCGGGCTGTCTAGGCAGATTTTCCAACGGCCGAGATCCCATTCTTTAGCATATAAATGAAATAGATATAATAACTCCTGTGCTCGTCCAACCGAAAAAGCAGGGAGCAATATATTGCCTTGGCTCTCGTTGACTGTCTTAGCAAAAATGGCTTTCAATTCGGCTAAGGTATCCGTCCAACTGCGGTGAAAACGATTGCCATAGGTGCTTTCCATTAAGACTAAATCTGCCGTATCCACTAAGGTAGGATTACGTAAAATCGGCATACCTGCACGGCCAAGATCGCCACTGAAGACGATTTTCTTCTGGGATTTGCCCTCACCTAACCACAACTCGACTAAGGCGGAACCTAAAATATGCCCTGCATCTGAGAGGCAAATATCCACATGGGGAATAACGCGAGTCACTTGACCATATTCCAATGGTACAAATTGAGTTATCGCGAGTTCAGCATCTTCAACGGTGAATAGCGGTTCTAGGGGTTCAAGATCATGTTTAGCACGCTTTTTATTGACTCTTTCGGTATCGCGGGTCTGCAGCATAGCCGCATCTTTGAGCATGATAGCGCACAGCTCTGCCGTGGCTTTATGGGTGTAGATAGGCCCATCAAAACCCGCTTTGACTAAGAGTGGTAAACGCCCAGAATGATCGATATGGGCATGGCTAAGCACGACAGCAGAAATAGACTCAGGATCAAATGCGAAGGGATCATGATTACGCAACTCATCAGATTTACCGCCTTGGATCAAACCACAGTCGAGCAATAAGTGTTCATGATCAACCGAGAGTAAATGACACGAACCTGTCACTTCCTCTGTCGCCCCTAAAAACTGCAATGTCATTCGCATGGTGTCCCTCCAAGGTGTTTATCTCATATAAAGATAGACTATGCCCTTATTCCTAAAACAAAAAGGATTAATTAGTCACGTGCGAGCAATGTCAACTTTAGCTGTAATGCTTAGTCATCAATAACCTAACAATGGGTACAACTGACCTTGACGTACCGTTTTGCCAGCGTTAGCAATAGTGCCATCGCGCAGCCATTGTTCGAGCAAGATCTGCAAAGGCTGTTTGACTTCTGCCGCCGTCATTCCAGCGCTAATACTTGGGCTATAGAGTAATTTAAGCAAAATGAAATCGAGTCCGGTAAGTAAGTCCTGCGGGGTTTTGTCGTTAAAAATGGAGGGAAATACTTTCTCTGAATCATTGGGTAAACCAAGCACTTGGGTAATCTCTTCCACTACGCAAGCCACTAACTTACCGTGCATTTTGGCTTGATCTACAGGAATAATAATCCAAGCACGTTCAATCTCTTGCCGTGAATTGAGAGCAAACTTTGCCATACACACAGAGCCATGGACATTTTTCGCCGAGCTAGGTCCCATTAAGCGCATCACCTCACTTGCCCATAGGGATTGACGGGTAAACACTAAGTGCAGATTCGCCTCTGAGAGCGTATCGACCCGTTGAATATCGAGGCCGGTGATCTGGCCTAAGTGTGTTAAGTGCATCAACACTAATTGAGTGTGCAGCGCCTTATCACCCACTTGATGCTCAATAAACACTCGTACCGGTATGCGCCACTTACGCACGCTATGTTTAGCAAGGTCATACTCATTTTGTAGGGCGACTTCACTAAATGCTTGGGTGATATAAGCGGAGTTTTTCCAATCCGTAGCGGGCGTTAATACTTGGGTTAATTCGGGAGATGTTTGAGCAGCAAACAAAGGCAAAGCGAATAAACTTAGCGTTAGAAAAAGCCCTAAACGAAACAGACGTGCAGTAAAAAATAACCAACTGTAGAAACGTGTTAATACCCTAAGCCACTTTTGCATTGGCACTCATCCCGCAACTTGACGAGGTCACTGAATCAAAATCATAGCAGTGATACTGATAAAAGAAGTCGAAATCTGCAAACAACCTGATACAACATAGACTCAATAAACTCGCCCAGATAATGCAATGCCGACTAAACCGTTGCCAATAAAACCCCATAATAAAATTACTACACAAAGCATCAATACATTGTTTTTAAAAACATTATATTTAATATCATTAATCGTATACTGATGATATTACACCACCATTGCCAAGGATTCAGGATGACAATGGTGTGCATTTTTAGCTTAAGCGCTTTCTAACGAGCATAATCCGTGCAACTATTCAGCGAGCTCTAGTCCCTTAACCACCCCTCAACTTCATCGCGCGTCGGTACTGAGCCGCTATGTATGAGCTCACCATCGAGCACTACCGCTGGGGTTTTCATCACTTTAAATTTCAATAGGCTTTGAGGATCTGTGTCCTTTTTTACAATAACATCCACACCCATTTCTTCTGATATGTCCGCAATCATCTCAGCGGTTTTGCTACATTTAGCGCAACCACTGCCTAAGACTTTGACTTGTTTCATGTTACTTCCTTAACGAACTGTGCTGCAAAATTAAAAATTTCAACCTACTGTCATACTCGCAGCCACATATAGCAAGGTAAATTTCCAGCCAAGCAAACTCATAGACAAGAGTATGGCAACATCTATAGCTCAATTCAGGCCACAATAAGATAACTGCATTATTAGTTGCATTGCATTGATTGCTATTAATTTCTATATATAAATATAAACAAATATTTATAAACCATCTGTTATAAACACTACCAAAAAACTAAAAAAGTACAGCCTAGTTTTTCATAAAATCACAATACTTTAGTTAATTTCACAACTCACAAAAAATAATCTTGATAACACAACAAATATTAATACAACCTAAATTAGATGTTTGGTGAATATAGCTAAAACAATCAATATTTTACTTGATTATTATTTAGGTATTTCCCCGTCATCATTTATCCACACATCTCGTGACGCATATCACTTATTACAACATTTAAGATTGATCCTACATCACTAAACACTAGTATCTGCTATGTTGCGGCTGCGACACGATTTATCAACATATTATAACAATACGGAAACTTCCCTATGACCTGGACCCAAACATACACGCCACTCGGTAGCTTGTGGCTAACCGCAATGGTTGCTTTACTGCCTATTGTGTTTTTCTTCCTAGCCTTAACTGTGTTAAAACTTAAAGGCTATATCGCTGGGGCATTAACCTTATTAATTGCCTTAGCAGTCGCGATACTCGCCTACAAAATGCCTATTAGTATCGCGCTTGCTTCTGCTATATATGGTTTTAGTTATGGGCTATGGCCAATTGCTTGGATTATTATTACCGCAGTATTTTTATATAAAATCACCGTTAAAACAGGTCAATTTGAGGTTATTCGCTCGTCAGTCATCTCAGTCACGGAAGATCAACGATTACAAATGCTATTGGTTGGCTTTTCATTTGGAGCCTTCCTCGAAGGTGCAGCGGGTTTTGGTGCACCTGTTGCTATTACAGCTGCGTTACTTGTCGGGCTTGGATTCAATCCATTGTATGCAGCAGGACTTTGCTTAATCGCAAATACGGCACCCGTCGCCTTTGGAGCTATGGGTATCCCAATTATCGTAGCGGGTCAGGTTTCATCACTAGACCCATTCCATATTGGACAACTCGCTGGCCGTCAGTTGCCAATTTTATCGATTATTGTCCCCTTCTGGCTCATCGCAATGATGGATGGCATCAGGGGAATACGTCAAACTTGGCCCGCAACATTAGTAGCAGGCGTTTCATTTGCGATTACCCAATTTTTGACCTCAAACTTTATCGGCCCCGAATTACCCGATATTACTTCGGCGTTAGTCAGTCTAATTTGTTTAACATTATTTCTAAAGGTCTGGCAACCAAAAGAAATATTCACTTTCTCAGGCATGAAACAAAGAGTTACTACCCCTAAATCTACTTTTTCTAATAGCCAGATATTTAAAGCATGGTCTCCCTTTATTATTCTCACGGCGATTGTAACCCTGTGGAGTCTTAAAGATGTACAACTGGCATTAAGTTTTGCCACTATCAGTATTGAAGTACCTTACTTACATAATCTCGTTATCAAAAGTGCACCTATTGTCGCTAAGGAAACCCCTTATGCAGCAATATATAAACTTAATTTATTAGGCGCTGTTGGAACAGCAATTTTAATCGCAGCAATGATCTCAATTGCGGTCCTTAAAATGTCAGTAAGTAATGCACTGACATCCTTTAAAGACACTTTAATTGAATTAAAATTCCCGATATTGTCGATTGGATTAGTATTAGCATTTGCCTTTGTCGCTAACTATTCAGGTCTATCTTCAACCTTAGCACTCGTGCTCGCTGGCACTGGCGTAGCATTCCCCTTCTTCTCACCATTCTTAGGTTGGTTAGGTGTGTTTTTAACAGGTTCAGACACCTCATCAAATGCCCTATTTGGCGCGCTGCAAGCCAATACAGCAAACCAAATAGGTGTAACACCGGAGTTATTAGTCGCCGCAAACACTACGGGAGGAGTAACGGGCAAAATGATTTCGCCACAATCTATTGCCGTTGCTTGCGCTGCAACGGGATTGGCGGGTAAAGAATCAGATCTTTTCCGCTTTACGCTAAAGCACAGTCTATTTTTCTGTACTTTCATTGGCGTGATCACAGTACTCCAAGCATACGTAGTCCCTTGGACATTAGTGTTTTTCACTAAATAAAGCGATATCTAAGATATATTAAAAGCCGAGTGATAAACCACTCGGCTTTTTAGATTGAAATGGATATAAAACTCACTCTGCGATGAAGTTCGAATGGGTTCAATTAAGTAAAGTCGCAAGACAACTTTATTAATCCCAGTGAAGTCATACAATCAAAGTCTAGGTTGTCATTCTTGTCTTAGATAACTACTCGGTACATTGATGACAAATGCAACTTAAGCCAGCAATTTCGCCTTATCCTTACCTAATACGCGCTTGAGCACTAGGTAATTAGAGGCATGGTCTGATCTAAATATCGTCTGTTCTAATTCAAAATGATCCAATAAAGTATGCATTTCTTGGAACAAACCCATTTGATCCGGCAACTGAAATTGCCCGCCAAATACCGCGTCCATTCGCTCTGTGCCTAAGAGTAAAATCACTACTAAAGTAGAGAGATAATCCGGCTGGGCAGTATTCATTAGCGTAGCCGAATTAACTGCATGTTGCTGCGATAACGCGATGCCGCCTAAGCAATCGAGGAGCATCACAGATGACTTTATTCCCGCGGCGCTTAAGTAGTGCCGCCGTTAAAATAAAAAACGCCCGATAGGGCGCATCAGGCATTTTAGGAGTAAATAAGCTTCAGCTGATATCGGACAAGACGCTTAGAAGTGACTTATCCAGTTACACGAAACAAGCTAGCTTTGTGCGCAGATCAAGTAGAGCATACTTATAGACTAAAGGTGCGAGATGTTATTTCTTGCAACGTCCTATATTGGAACCAGTAGATGTGACTTTGTTACACTCCTTGGTAACTTTATTTTCGGAAGTGTTAGAGTCAGCATTATTTGTCGATGCACAACCGCTTAAACCGAGAAGAGCAAGGGGGATAAGTGTCATTGTCCATTTTTTTAGCATTGTATACATCCATGAGTTAATTATTGTTTAGCAATTTGTTATTGCCGTGTAAATAAACTAACTAATAAAATCTCCTGATACAATGCTATAACCTGCAAAACCAATGTAAATTAATACCTTCTGCTGACGATATAGCTTTATTAAGCGATATGACGGTAAAAACTTAAACGATGACTTGATGATAGGTTTCCACATGGTATGACTCGACTAATTCGGGCATCACTTGGTGGAAATAGTGTTGAATTGCATCTTTAGCGCAGTGCTCATCAAAGGCGGCAATATCGACAAACTTCTCTACAAACGTCACGCGGCGTGGTTCATCACGGCTCACATTGAGTTCGTAACGAATACAACCCGCTTCGCGGCGCGTATCGGGAATAAGGCTCGCGAGCGCAGCTATTAGTGCTTCGGTTTTGCCCTCTTTAGCCAGAAAACTCGCCACGCAGGCAATTTGCTGTTGATTGATTTTATAGTCCGTTGAAGTCGACATCTCAGTTCCTTATTGGCTTAATGTTGAATGTTTATGTGCCAAGCTTTTGTTGATCGCTTATGTTGATAATTGATGTAGATAACTCATATTGATAGCCGCTTATGCTGATTGGTAGCGCATATCTAAATGGGGAATACCATCTTCTAAATACATCTCAGAGCAGGCGACAAAGCCGAGTTTTTGATAGAAAGCTTTGAGGTAATCTTGAGCACCGATTTGGATCCCCGCATCGGGCCAAGTCGTCAATGCCGATTCAATGGCGTGCTGCATTAAAGGCATGGCTAGCCCTTTGCCTCGTCCCGCTGGCGATACCACCACACGACCGATACTCGCCTCTGGATAACTCAATCCCGGCGGCAAAATACGCGCGTAGGCAAGCAGTTCCCCGTCTGGCGATAAACCGATCAAATGCTGGGTTTCTGGATGCCTATCCTTATCGTCAAGCTCTGGATACGCACAGGCCTGCTCTACCACAAACACATCGACTCTTAGCTTCAATATGTCGTATAGCCTATTGGCATTTAATTGATTAAATGTAAGATTTTGCCACTGCAAACGATATCCCTCTGCAAATCATCGAAAAAGAGCTTTGAGTCTACCACAGCATAAAGACCATAAAAAAGCGCCTTAATCCGTGAGGACTAAGGCGCAAAGCTGTTGCGCAAACCAATAGATCTGGGGAAATCTATGGCGACAACAGGATAACGAAAAACGTTATTACTCGACCATGGCATCGTGGGCCACTGGCCCTGTCGGTTTACGGATCAGCAGCACAGCGAATACGGCGATGAGTAGCAGAGCGCCCATGATGTAAAACACATCGTTATAGGCCTGAATATAGGCTTGCTGACTCATGGTTTTGCCCAGCAAAGCTTTCGCCTGCGCGGCGGCGGTATAGGGATCTGAACCTCCCGCCTGCAACATACTTGCGCTTTGGGTTAAATAATCCTGTGCTTGCGTGCTCACTGCGGGTAAAGATTCCTTAATATGAGCCAAATGCCCGCGCGACAAAGTGTCAGTCAGGGTCGCTACCAGTGCGATACCAAAAGCACCACCTAAGTTACGCATCACGTTTAATACCGTCGATGCCGAGGCATTTTCATGGGGTTTTAAATGCATGGTCGCAAGCATTCCAATTGGCACCAGAATAAAAGGCTGACCTAATGCCCGTACTACTTGCGAAGCGATCATCTGCGGTCCGGCATAATCTGCGGTCATCTGGCTATTCATGTAATAGCTAATGGCGAACATTAAAAAGCCAAAGGCGGCGAGATATCGACTATCGAAGCGCTCCATCAATTTCGGCACTAAGGGCAAGACCAATAACTGCGGAAATCCCATCCACATAATCACGCCACCAATCTCTAACGGTGTGTAATCATGGACTTGTGATAGATAAAGCGGGATCAAATAAATAGCGCCGAATAGTGCCATCCCCAGTAAAAAATACGCCACGGTGGAGAGCACAAAATCACGCTTACCGAGCAGGCGCAAATTCACTAACGGTTCTTTACGCCTTAGCTGGATCCAAACAAACAACACCAAATTCACGGCGGCAATAATGGCCAGATTACGAATGAGTTCCGAGCCAAACCAATCCTTGCGGTTACCTTCTTCAAGCACCACTTCAAGGCAACCCATGCCCAGCGCCATAGTGACTATGCCCGCCAGATCGACATTCTTCAGCTTATCCCAAACGACCGACTGTTTTTCTAAACCGTAGGCCAACATGGCCATCACCAACAAGCCCGGTGGCACATTGATATAAAACAGATAATGCCAGCTAAATTGCTCAGTCAACCAACCGCCTAAGGTCGGGCCGATTGAAGGCGCAAAGGTCGCCGTCACGCCAAATAATGCCATGCCGACGGCACGCTTGTTATCGGGTAAAAACTCAAGGATAAGCCTAAAGGCCAGCGGAATAAGCGCACCGCCAAAGAAGCCCTGTAGCGCCCGAAAGGCGATCATTGCCTCTAAGTTCCACGCCATAGAACAAAGCACAGAAGCAAAGATAAAAGCAGCCGTGGTCCATAACAGATAACGCCTGACCGACAATCCTGTACTGAGCCAGCCAGAGAGCGGGATCGCGATCATTTCCGCCACCAGATACGCGGTTGAAATCCAACTGCCTTCTTCGAGCGTTGCCCCAAGACTGCCTTGAATCTCCTTCATCGATGCATTGGTGATTTGGATATCGAGGATCGCCATAAAGGCGCCGATCAACCCACCAAATACCGCAATCCATGAGCGGCGACTGCCACGCTCATAATCGGTAGGCTTTCTAGGTACACTGATGCCCTGCGCCTCCATATCGGCAGACGCAGTGATAGAGCCAGTTGCGCTCATACTAACGACCTGTATTTGCAGCGATTGCCGATATTGCAGTACCCGACGCCGTATCCACTTTCACGACCGCACTTAAGCCCGGTAGCATGTGTGCTTCTTCCTCAGACAAATCTAAGCGAATACGCACGGGAATACGTTGGACGATTTTAGTGAAGTTACCTGTGGCGTTTTCCGCCGGCAGTAAACTGAATTTGGCTCCGGACGCCGGTGACAGACTATCGATAACACCTATAAAGGTTTTGTCGGGAAACGCATCGAGACTGACCTGCACCGACTGTCCTGGTTGCATATGTTGGATCTGGGTCTCTTTAAAGTTCGCCGTGATCCACACAGCCCCATCCGGAACCAAACTGTAGAGTGCTTGGCCGGGCTGCACGTACTGCCCCACCATAGCGCCACGTTTACCAATCACCCCAGAAAAAGGTGCGGTCACACGGGTATCATTTAATTGAATTTTCGCCAATTCTAAGGTCGCATCGGCCTGTTCTACCACAGAACCTGCCTGATCTAATTGGGCATTAAAAACCGCTAACTCGCGTTGCTTTGCCACTAACACGGCTTGAGCTTCATCGAGACGGGCGGCGGCAGAATCGAATCCCGCTTGCAGTTGATCGACATCATCTTGGGAGCTGTAATTACTGACTTTAAGCTTTTTCGAGCGACTCAATTGTTGCTGTGCACGTATTTTATCGGCCTTTGCCGCCACCACGCCTGCGCTGGCTTGGGTGATTAACGCGCGTTGCAACTCCACCTTAGCGGCTAAGGTTTGCAAGTCCGCCTTCGAACTTGCCAGTGAGGCTTCGGCTTGGCTCACTTTGGCGCTAAATTGGTTATCTTCGAGCTGAGCTAATAGCTCACCCTTTTGCACATGCTGGTTATCGGTCACATCGCTTAACACAACGTAACCGGGCACTTTAACGCTGATATGGGAAATATCGGCCTCAACATAAGCGTTATCCGTGGTTTCAATAAAACGTACCTGTGTCCACCAGTAATAACCGCCTCCCGCAACCGCAGCGAGTAACAGTGGAACGGCGATAATGAGTTTACTTTTGGACATGAATGACTCCTTGATTAGTGATATCTAGTGTACTACTGTCTCACCAAGTTTATTAGCCAGTAAAAAATCAACCCACTGTTTCACAGGTGTAACAATGATAGATCTCAATCGCGTGCAAATTTTCGCTCAAGTCGTCGAGCAAGGCAGCTTTACGGGTGCCGCCAAAGCCCTTGGGATCACTAAGGCAACGGTCAGTCGCAAGATAGCCGAGCTCGAAGCCGATACCGGCACACAACTGTTATTTCGCACCACCAGAGCCCTAAAACTCACCGAGGCGGGATCGAGTTATTACAATAGGATCAATAAGATCCTCACCGATCTACAGAGCGCCGAAAATCAGCTCAGCGCCCAACAGCAATTGATTAAAGGCAATCTAAAAATTGTCTGCCCAATTGAATTAGGCCAATTGTTTTTAGGGCCGATTTTCGCGCAGTTTTTAACGCTTTATCCCGAAATCACCATAGAGGCTGAACTCACCAATCGAAAGGTTGATGTCATAGAAGAAGGCATAGATCTGTTATTTCAAATTGCCGATTCGGGTGACACTCGCTTGCAAAGCTATGCCTTAGTCAACGCCCATAAATCGCTCATGGCAAGCCCAGCTTATTTAGCTGCCCATGGAACGCCCAAGGTGCCACAGGACCTAGCCAAACATAAAGCGATTCGCTTGCAGTCGGCGCATATCGAAGGTGCGTGGAAATTATTCGATGGCAAAACTTGGATTGTCGCCGAGCCCAAGACTCAACTGACAGTAAACAATGTCACCCTCGCTCGCGAGGCCGCCATAGCGGGGCTTGGGATCACAGCGGTGCCATCCATCATAGCCCAAGTCGCATTAGAAAAAGGCGATTTAATCCCGCTACTAGATGACTATCCAATGGTGCAAACTAAGGTAGTGCTTAGCTATCCACAGCGGGCGTATCTACCGCGAAAATACCGCGTCTTTATCGAATTCATCTATAGCTCCCTATTTAAACGTTGGGGATCGCAAGTCTTAGAAGTCCCTGATTTTATCGGCCATGCCGATCTAGATGAATAAATCGAATGCCCAAAAAAGTAACAATTGTTACTTTGTAAAGTGTAAATCATTGCCTTGAGGATAAATCCTCTATGTCAGAATTGCCTTAATCCATAAGCCCCTATAAGCTTGGCAAGGTAACAGGCTGCAAAAGACCTTAGGTTTTCCTGATACAGTTTGCACAATAAAATTTAACATTTAATCTCAATTTTGGAGGAAACCTAATGAGCTTAATTAAAGAGTTCAAGGCTTTTGCGTCCCGTGGCAATGTGATCGACATGGCCGTTGGTATCATCATAGGTGCCGCATTCGGCAAAATCGTCTCGTCCTTCGTGGCCGATGTCATCATGCCACCGATTGGTATCATCCTAGGTGGTGTGAATTTTAGTGATTTGAGCATAGTGCTACAAGCAGCTCAAGGCGATGCGCCTTCTGTGGTCATTGCCTATGGCAAATTCATTCAAACTATTATCGACTTTACGATTATCGCCTTCGCCATTTTTATGGGTTTAAAAGCCATTAACACCCTAAAACGCAAGGAAGAAGATGCGCCTAAAGCGCCACCAGCACCGACCAAAGAAGAAGAGTTGCTGTCTGAAATCCGCGATCTATTGAAAGCTCAACAAGAAAAATAATCTCAAACTTAAGTGTCACGCATAAAAAACCCATCTCTAGAGATGGGTTTTGTTTTTACATCAGCGAGATAAGTGATTACTCAGCTTCAACATGCACAGTTTCACTGTAATCTTGCACTACTTCTGCCACCCGAATGCGATAAGAGTTAAACAAACAAGGCACTATACCCGTTTGCTCGGCAATACTGTGGGCCATCTGATTGCGCCATTGGGTAATAGAGGCTTGGTCCTCCCAGAACGACAGGCTCAGTACTTTGCCATCGTCGGTTAAGCTCTGAAAACGTTCGATCGAGATCAGCCCCGTACGACCTTCTAAATATTGGCGCATTTCAGCCGCCACGTGCAGATACTCTTCCTTCCCTTCCTTTGTCGGGATGACTTCAAAAATTACCGCAATCATAATGTTCTCCAGAAATGAATGTCCTTAATGTCGACTCTAAGACTAGCCCATCTATCACTCTTTAGCTCACTGATTTTTAGAGTTTTAGTCAATGTGATAACCCTGTCTACAACGAAGGCAATAACCCGAAACATAACAAGTTATTGCCCACGATGACGGCTTTCTTGTGATTAACCGAGCTCATCAATGCGCTTATCGCCGCGATACAGCCAGCGATACAAGGTCGGCAAGACGAGTAAGGTCAGCGCCGTCGAGCTAAACAAGCCACCGATAATCACCACTGCCAAGGGCTTTTGGATCTCACTGCCGACGCCCGATGATAATAAAATCGGGATCAAGCCTAAGGCCGAGGTGAGTGCCGTCATCAATACCGGCCGTAAACGCCCCACAGTGCCCTCATAAACACAATCATAGAGTGCTTCGCCGCTTTGCCTGCGCTGATTAATCGAATCCACCAGCACCACACCGTTGAGCACAGCCACCCCAAATAGAGTGATAAAGCCAATAGAGCTAGGCACAGATAAATAAGTACCACTGACATACAGGGCCACTATGCCGCCAATCAAAGCTAAGGGCACGTTCGCCATGATGAGCAACACTTGCTTGAATGAACCAAAGGATAAGTACAACAACAAGGCTATCAAGGCGATAGAAATCGGCACCACTAGCATCAACTTTTGCTGCGCTCGCTGCTGATTCTCATATTGGCCGCCAATGATCACTGTATATCCCGCTGGCAAATCCGCCTTTGGCACTAGGGCATAAATATCTTTTACAACCGAGCCCATATCGCGCCCCGCCACGTTGGCCTGCACCACAACACGGCGCTGCACATCGTCACGGCGAATATTCGGCGGCGCCATTTCCACTTCGACGCTGGCGACTTCCCCTAAGCGCACTGTGGCGCCATTTGTACCACTGAGTAATAAGTCTTTAATCGCATCAGGGCTTTGGCGAAACTCGGCCGCGAGTCGCACATTGATGTCGTATCTGGCATTGCCATCGATCACTTGCCCTGCACTCGCGCCGCCAATGCCTTGGCTGACGAGGCTCATCACTTGATCGACACTGATGCCGTAACGCGCCAATAGCTCGCGTTTGGGGCGCACGACTAATTGTGCCTCACCGCTCACTTGCTCAAGCGACACATCCACGGCGCCGGGGATTTTCGCAACGAGATCGGTAAGTGCTTGGCCTTTCTGTGATAATACAGCTAAATCAGGGCCGAAGATTTTAATCGCTAGCTGGGCTTTTACCCCCGAAAGTAATTCATCTACCCGAGTCGCAATCGGCTGCGAAAAGGTCAACAAGAGTCCGGGGAACACACTGAGCTTTTCCTCCATCAAGCGTTGCAGTTCCAAGCGCGAGCTTGCCGACTGCCACTCTGCTATCGGTTTTAAGCCAATATAGACTTCAATATTACTCACAGGCTCAGGATCGCCGCCCAGTTCAGGCGCACCAATGCGGCTCAGGGCATATTCCACCTCGGGAAATGCTAGCAAAATAGCCTCAAGCTTAGGTGCGACTTGGAGCGAAGTCCCTAAACTCGCCGTTGGTGCCAGCGTCACCCTCAAGTTAATCGTGCCTTCCTCCAGTTCAGGCACAAATTCGGTACCCAGCCTTGGTAGCAATAATAGACTCAAGCCGAACATCACCAAGGCGCTGAGCATCACCACCTTTGGCCTAGCAAGCGTTGCCGTCAGTAACTTGCGATAAGCGGCATCCAGTGGCGCTAAAATCACACTTTGTTTAAGCAGCACACCGTGCTTAAACAGATAAACAGCAAGGGCTGGCACGGCAATCAGCGCCACCAGCAGCGCCGACATCATAGCCAAAATAATACTGACCGCCATCGGCTGGAACAGTTTGCCTTCAACGCCTTCGAGGGCAAATAACGGTGCAAATACGACGATAATAATGGCGGTGGCGAAGAAGATTGGACTACATACCTCTTTTGCCGCGAGCATTATCCGAATAACCATATTCGATTCGCTGACATCACCACTGGCTTTAGCGCCATCCTCCTCACTGTGATAGGGATCATCCTCACCATCGGCGCGCGCCCTCGCCTCAGGTAAATGGCGGCGATCCGGTTGAGTTAAGTGTTTGAAAATATTCTCCACCATCACCACAGAGCCATCGACTAACATACCAATCGCCACAGCTAAACCGCCGAGCGACATCAGGTTTGCCGACAAACCATAATAGGACATCACCATAAGTGCGAGCCCGATAGACACTGGAATCGACAGCAGCACCAGCAAGGTCGCGCGGATATTGACGAGGAACAACGCCAAGATCACCACGATAAACACAAAGGCCATTAGCAGCGCATCGCGCACTGTCGTCACAGCCTTATCGACCAGATCCGCTTGGTCGTAAAACACCTCAAAGGACACGCCATCGGGCAATGCCTGCTCAATAAGGCTCACCCGCGCACCAATATCGTCAATCGTCGCCTTAGTGTTTGCCCCCATGCGTTTGAGCACGACACCAGCCACCACTTCACCGAGATTTTGCACTTGGCCAGATTCATCGCGGCGCGTCATAGTCACAGCCCCGACACGGATCTCGCTGCCGAAATCCACCTGAGCGATATCGCCAATACGCACTGGCGTACCCCTGGCTTCAGTCAGAGGGATCTGCGCGATCGCCGCTAATCCCGCGTCTCCTGCGGGCAACATACCATAGCCGCGCACCACAAGTTGCTCTTGGCCTTGGTCCATAAACCAACCGCCAGCGTTGCGGTTATTGCTCTCTAGCGCTTCGGTCACCTGCGCCATAGACAAGCCATAGGCACGCAGTTTATTCGGGTCGACCTGCACTTGGTATTGGCGCACATCGCCACCAAAAGACAAGACTTCAGTCACGCCGCCCACGGGCATCAATATCAACTTCACCAGATAATCATTTAAGCTACGCAGCTCGGCGGCATTAATGCCAGAGTTAGGTTCTGCGCGCAGAATATACTGATAAATCTGCCCTAATCCCGAGGTATTCGGGCCGATTTCAGGCACTCCGACGCCGCTTGGGATCATCTCCCGCGCCGCCTGCAACTGTTCAAACACTTGCTGACGGGCGAAGTAAATATCCGTCCCCTCGGCAAATACCACAGTCACAATCGACAAGCCAGTGCGCGATAACGAGCGCACCTCAGTCACGGCTGGCAAGGCGTACATGGCCGATTCCACCGGATAACTGATAAGTTTTTCCACCTCTTCTGCAGCTAAGCCTTCGGCCGCTGTATTGATGGTCACTTGCACGTTAGTCACATCAGGAAAGGCATCGAGATTCAACTTAGGTAACATGGCCACACAGCCCACAATCACGGCGAGCAGAGCCAATACCACTAACAGCCGATTTTTAATCGCGGCTTCGATTAACTTTTGCAACATAGAAAATCTCCAAAATAAGGGCGCTCATATTAGTGGGCGTGAATATCAAAGCCCGCTTTCGCCTGCTCGGATGCCAAGAAGAACGCGCCAGCCACCACAACCTTGAGCTGTGCCTGTTGGGCTTTTTCAAGCTCAGGTCCACGCACTAGACTCAGACCACGTTGACGCTGCACCACTTCTACCTCAATGGACTCGAAGCCATCCTCATCTTGAATAAAAATCTGCCAATCGCCATCGCCGCCACGGGTCAACGCTGCATCGGGCAGCACTATGCCACTGCCGTTTGGATCGGTAGTAGAGCCAGCAAAGTAAAGTTCGGCAAATTGCCCCGAATGCAACACATGATCAGGATTGGGCATACTCACCAGCACTTGCTCGGTGCGCGTTACGCTGTCGAGTTCATGGGAGCGACCGATTATCTTACCTGCCAACGTCTTATCCCCTACTTGCACTAAAGCTGAACTGCCAACCTGGATATGCGTAGTTTGAGTTGGGGTTAACTGCGCCTCAACCCATAAATAGGATTCATCGGTCAGTTGCATTAAGGGTGTGCCCGCGCTAAAAACTTGACCTAGCATGGCGATATCCTGCTGCACTCGGCCGTCAATTGGCGCTAAGAGTTGATAACTGCCTATGGCTTCAGGCGTCGATTCCAGTGCACGAATTTGCGCGGGCGTCATCTTAATGGCCTCTAAAATCGCCCGTTTAAGTTCGGCATCCACCTGCGCCTGCATCCGCCGACTGACGCTAACTGCACCTTCACTCATGCGTTTGACTCGACTCCATTCGGCAGCGGCATTAATGTAGTCCGCCTGTGCCTGCGCAACGGCTGCGCCACCCAAGGTAAGTAAAGGCTCACCTTTTTTCACTTCTTGTCCCGGCACCACATGGCGCGCCAACACACGCACATCGAGCTGCGGCGCAAGGGTCGCGGTTCGATCGCGATCCACCACTAAGGTCGCCGTCGCCCTAATATCGAGATTCAAATTGGCTAGGTTCAAGCTATCGCTCGACAAAGGTAACAAGCTAATCCCCGCCAAGGCTTGCTGCGCTTCGGTCAATTTCAGCGCCTGTTCGCCGTGTTCATCCGCCGGCGCCGTTTGCGTTACCGAATCGCCGCTTTCCTTAGCGATGGGTGCGTGATCACCGCCAGCCAATACAGGCTGAGCGAGAAAGGCCAGCGTGCTCAGCACGAATAATGCGAGCGCGATTTTTGATAGGTTAAACCGACGCTTTTCAGGCGTCGCTACAGCATCCAGTTGAAGGATATTTTCGTGGTGAGTATTTGAATTCATTATTGTGACCTCATGGGTTTACTGTGCGTGCGGCGGCATTAGATGTTATCGAAGGGACTGCATTTAGCTTTTCTATAATGAGCTTTTCGATAAAAGGCATAAGCTGGCCGCTTTCGCCCATCCAAGTTAACCAACTTTGATAGATAGCCGTTTCTAGGTTTAAGCCCACCAAATAACTGGCGGCTAACTGACGACGGCTCTGTAAGTACTCGCTAGTACTCACATCCCCCGCCTGCCATTGTTGGCTTAAGGATTTAGCGGCTTTAGCACCTGACACTTGCACTAACTCACGCCAGTCTTGGTAACGTTCGAGTAAACGCGGTAACGCATAGAGGAATTGTTTCTGCTTAGCGGTAAGCACTCGCTCACGGGCAAGATAGCCTTGCTCCGCGATAGCGATGCCCTTATCGGCTACGGCTTGCAACTCACTGTAGTTATTGCGAACTTGTAGAGGAATCGACACGCCGACACCGAGCTTATTGTCCGTGCCCTCCTTTTCAGCGCCTAGGCTAATAGTCGGGTCAGCCGAAGCTTCCGCTTTGACTTGCATGACATTAACTCTGGCGAGCAGCACTTGCTGATAAGCACTCGCCAGTGCTGGCAAGGCTGATGTAGAGGTGCCCAACTCGGCCGCTGGCGCTTGCTTAGCCTGAGTCACAAAGAAATGGATCTCTTTGATAAACTCACTAAAAGCGAAATTATTATCCCCAAGTAATTCAATTACTTTGCCATCGGCCACTAAGACCACCTGCTCGGCTAAGGCGTAGTCGGCAGTATTAGAGGCGACTTCGAGTTGTATCAATTGCAGCTCGACGTTAGACAAATCCCCCGCCGCCAATCGCTGCTCAGCAATATTGAGCTGCGCCTTGGTGAACCTTAATTGCTGCTCGGCAAAGGTCAGCGCCTTACGGCTTTGCGCCTGTTCTGCCAAGGCCAGTAAGCGTTCGGCCAACATTTGGCTACGCTCTAACCCTATGTCTGCTAAAAGGATTTGCGCTTCAAGCTCGGCACGCTGTGTCGCCACGCCGCGCTTGTCACCCCAATCGAGGGTTTGACTCAGCCCTAAGCTATAAGCATCTGTATCAGCATTTTGATAATTAAGCCCAAGTTCTGGGTTATACACAGCGCGATCTGCCGCCTGAATGGCCAGTTTGGCCTGTTGCTGCCTTACAAGCTGTGCCTGAACTTCAGGTAACTGATTGAACTGTGTGAGTAACTCAGGCAACCATTGGCCAAAGTTGACATGTGCCGTGTCGGTTTCTTTGGCGGGTAAGCCCAGTGATTGCGCCTTAAATGCCTCAACTTCAGCGGCTTTGATTTCAGGGGCATTAGCTTCAGAGGCTTTGGTTTCAAGGACCTTGACTTCAAGGACGTTGACTTCAAGAGAGTCATTTTCTGCCGCGAGGGCAAAGGCTACCAATCCGGCGGCCAATACTAACCCACAGCTAAACAAGCCCGATCTAAATAGACAAACTAAAGTACGGGCGAGAATCGTTTTTTTCATCGCAAATCCTAACAATATCGAATGTGGATCGGCTGGCTTTTGCGCCCAAAGCGAAACGGCTAAATGTGAGCTTCATTTAAATAGCTCAATGCAAAGCAATCATATCGTTCTGGGCATGGCAAATAAGCGCCGATCGAATCATCCCGCCAAGCAATACAGTAACGGCTAAAAAGCCAATGACGGCTCCAACAGTTAACGCTGCGAGCATCAGTTCAAGCGTATCTTTTGGGGGATGAACATAACGGGCTTATCACACGGCAAAATAGAATGAGATCCAATCAGATGAATCAATCGTCCTAGGCCGAGAAATAAGCCGAATATTGGAGAATTAAGCGATAGGAGGGCGGTATTTAGGTAAATTTTCAGGCGGAAAATAGGATACATCGGTAGGCAGATAGACGCTTTCTAACGCCTGTACAGGCTGACTCACTGCCTGAGATAACAGTGCCACATGACCGCCATGGCATTGGCAGTCGAGGCATAGGTCAAAATCTTGTATTTCAGTGGTTTTAACTAAGTGGGAATGAAATCCGCTGCTTTGGTTTTCACCCGTGGAGTCCGCAAAACCGAAGGCTTGCTCGCTTGGACAAACGCAATCGACACATTGGGCCAAAGTGGTCACTTGAGCACTAAATTGCAGATGGGGATGATTCTCAGCTTCTTCCGCACCATTGCCCGCATGTAATTGATGCGCACCCAAATTCGCGCCGGCAAATTGCAGCACGATAATGGCTATCAGTAGGGTCACCATTCGAGTAAAAAATGGCTTAGCGGTAGAATTCAAATATCACCTATAGCAAATAACGGATAACGGATAACGGATAACGGATAACGGATAACGGATAACGGAACATCTGACCCGTATGATAAACATAAGTTCACAGCTCGCAAGCAAAGTCTTTCAAGCTGTGATCTCTAAAGGCTAACGCTGACTTAAACACTCAGTGCTTATTTAAATACACTGCACTTATTTAAATACACAGCACTTATTTAAATACACAGTGCTTAGCATAATCAGCGGCTTCGTTAGCAGTCCAATCGCCAGACGGTTTATTTTTCATCTGTTTACACCAAGCATCACTGCCCACTTCTGGCGCGCAGGCACTCAGTCCAGCGGTAAATGCCAACACTAACGCAATCGCACTGACCTTAGAAACTGTCAGTGAAGAAAAAGAGCGCGATTTCAATAATGACATACTTAATTCCTTGTAAATATGGCCTAAATTAGACCATTAAATATTCGAACGCTTAGTGATCCAAGCAATAGCTTTGGCTTTCTGTTCGAGTGGAAACCAAGCCACTTCGCCCTGCATAAAAGGCCCGAGTAAGCGCACCGCATTTCCTACCCAATCAGGGCCGCCCACAAACACTAAGGCTTCAAAATTCGGTAACTGGACTTCACCACTACCAGTCAGCGACTCAAATTCCCAGCCTTCGAGTAACACATCCGCCTCAATATACAGGCAAACTTGGCCCCAATCCTTACGATAACTCTTAATCGCAGGCTGTAAACGGGTCCGATAATCGGTGGAGGATAGTCGGCCACTGGCAAAAAGACTGATAACACCCTTAGCAATATCGGGGATTTGGCATAACATAGAGGCACTCCGAATCGAGAACACTTTTGCAGGCAATGGCTTTAGCCAATGCAGCGGCAAAGAATGCGCCCGATGATAACAAATCTATTGGAAAGCCATAAGTCATTATTGATGGCTTCTCAATCCATGCTGAAAAATGCCTAAGTTTGCCATGATAAAAATCTCAAACCGTGTGGAACTTCAGGAAAATGAAATCGAGTGGCAATTTATCCGTTCGAGTGGTGCAGGCGGCCAGCACTTAAATAAAGTGTCCACCGCTGCGCAGCTGATTTTTGATATTAAAAGCTCATCATTACCCGAGTTTTACCAAGAACGTTTGCTCAACAAGGCCGATCACCGCATCACTAAAAGCGGCAAAATCATTATCAAATGCCAAGCGAGCCGAAGCCAAGATGCTAACCGCCAAACCGCCTTGGAGCAATTTATCGCCTTGGTTGCCAGTGTCGGTGAAGTACAGAAAAAACGCATCCCCACCCGCGCCACTAAAGGCAGCCAAACGCGGCGATTAGAGACCAAGAAACAAAAAGGTGCCACTAAGGCCATGCGTCAGCAGAAGAGTGACTATTAACTTAGGTGACAGTTAACTTAGGTGACAATTAACTCAACTGACAGCCAACTTAGGCAATTGCTAACTCAGTACCAGAGAAATAACCGCAGTTGAACCCAGCCAACAATGGCACAAGATGCCAAAGGTATAATCGGCTCGCACATGATCAGCTCGCACACAATCGACTAACGGATAATGCAAAATCGATTTGAACAGGTTAAGTTAGTGGCCTATGTAAAAAACTGAAATAAATTTTTCCAACTTTAATCCCAGCATTAATCCCAAGGCATGTCGTAAAGGAAAGCGCAATGAGTCACAAAATTTTGCTCGTCAATGGCCCCAATCTCAACCTCTTAGGCCGCCGCGAGCCCAGCGTTTACGGTCATCAAACCTTAGCCGACATAGTGGCGGAGTTAAATCAGCAGGCAAAGTTGGCGGGAGTTGAGCTCGAGCATATTCAGTCCAACGCCGAATTTGAGCTAATCAATGCGATTCATGCAACCGATGCCCAGATGATTATTATCAATCCCGCCGCCTTTACCCACACCAGCGTCGCCCTGCGTGATGCCTTGCTTGGGGTGGCAATTCCTTTTTTTGAAGTGCATTTATCCAATGTGCACGCCCGTGAAGCCTTTCGCCACCATTCCTATTTTTCCGATAAGGCGATAGGTGTGATTTGCGGTTTCGGTTCACAGGGTTATGAGTTTGCGCTGGCGGCGGCCATTAAGCGGCTCAACCAGCCACAGTAAATTCTATTCAATAGCGTGCTTTGCAAGGGCAGATAAATGGCAATGGATCTTCGTAAAATTAAAAAACTCATTGAGTTAGTACAAGAATCTGACATAGCAGAACTGGCGATCACCGAAGGTGAAGAATCAATTCGCATCACCCGCTACAGCCCTATGCCAGCCAATGTGCAATCACAGCAAGCGATCCCCAGAGCACCTGTGGCGCCTTTGAATGAACAGGCAAAGCAGACAGGCATTTCGCCAAGTACAGAAGGTTTTTTACAAGTCTCACCTATGGTCGGCACTTTTTACGCGGCGGCAGAACTCGATGATGTGCCGCTGGTTAAAGTCGGTCAACGTGTGAGCCAAGGTGAAGTGATCTGCATTATCGAAGCGATGAGAATGATGAATCCCATCCAAGCCGAGCGCGATGGCGTGGTCAGCACTATTTGGGCCAAAGACGGCGATGAAGTGGTATTCGATCAGCCACTATTTACCTTAATCTAACCGCTCGCCTTCCCATGAATTGAAGCGCACTTAGATTTAAGATGCGGTTTTCAAACCAAGACAGCATTAACCGAGGTCACTATGATATTAATTACCGGCGCCAGCAGTGGTTTAGGCGCGGCGCTCGCATCGCTCTACGCCAAAGAGAATGAAGCACTGACACTCACAGGTCGCCATGCCGAGCGCCTGCAAACCGTCGCCAATGCATTAACGCCTTTCTCCAACAAAACGATCGCTGCTATCACCGCCGATCTCGCCAGTGAATCGAGTCTCGAAGCCCTGTTCGATGGCCTAACGCAAGCCCCTAAAACCGTGATCCATTGCGCGGGCAGCGGCTACTTTGGTGCAATTGAAACCCAAGGGGCGAGCGATATCCAAAGCCTGCTCAATAACAATGTCACTTCGACGATTCTGTTAGTGCGGGAATTAGTGAAACGCTATAAAGATCAAGCAGTCACTGTGGTTGTGGTCATGTCCACCGCAGCACTGGCCGCCAAGGCGGGAGAATCCACTTACTGCGCGGCAAAATGGGCGGTGCGGGGATTTATCGAGTCGGTGCGATTAGAGCTTAAACAAAGCCCAATGAAGTTGATTGCCGTGTATCCCGGCGGCATGGACACAGGCTTTTGGCCCAGTAGCGGTAAGGCTTTAGATACCTCAAGCTTTATGTCCGCCGATGAAGCGGCAGGCATGCTCAAACAAGCCTTAGTTGCCACAGAGCATGGTTATATCGCCGATATCACCATACAAAGGGGCTAAATGTGCGGATTCGAGACGCAGAATATGACCACTGCGTCTCTTCCTTAGCACTCGCTAGTCGGCGCAGTTTGCTGTGTTTAGAGTAACGACGCGACGGCTTTCTCTGTGGGTCAGCCACCACATCAACAGTCCTCCCAATGACAACAAAGATGCCGCATAACCTGTCGCGGCAATGCCTTGTCCAGACAGTATCACTAAACTGCCCACCCAAGGCCCAATTGCATTGGCAAGATTAAAGGCGCATTGCACTAAAGCGCCTGTCATGGCTTGCCCATCAGGTGCAACATCCATCAATCTGGCTTGCACAATAGTGGCGAGCCCTAACCCACAACCGACAAAAAATACCACGGGCATCAGCGCCCAGTAATGTCCGGTCAAACTCGGGTAAATAGCCAACACCACAGTGCTTAACACTAACGACCAAAACGCCGCCGCTAAGGCCGACTTATCCGCCGCCCAGCCACACACTAAGGTCCCAAGTGTTGCGCCAATACCAAATACCGCCATCATGATTGGGATCTTAAACGGCTCGACTTGCGTCACTTGGATTAAGGTTTCAGCCAGATAGGTATACACGCAGAAGATACCGCCAAAGCCAATGGCCGCGATACCGAGCGTCAGCCAGACTTCACGATTTTTAAGGGTTTGTAGCTCTTTTTTGGGACTCGCATCAGCGGGCACGGCTTGATTAGGTGCTAAAAAATACACCATTATCGCGGTAATGGTCGCCAGAATTGCCACTATGCCAATGCCAGAGCGCCAGCCCACAGTTTGCCCCATCCAAGTCGCAAACGGCACACCGATAATCGTCGCCAGCGTAAGGCCAATAATCACCCGCGATACGGCGCGGGCCTTCATTTCTGGCGGCACTAAAGAGGCAGCGAGCAACATAGCCACGCCGAAATAAGCGCCGTGGGGCAAGCCGCTGAGAAAACGAAAAAAGATTAACCAATTCAATGATGGTGCTAACGCACTTAAGCCATTGGCCACCGCCATTAACCCGGCTAAAGCAATCAAGAGTGTTCGCCGTCTGACCCTAACGGCCAGCACCATGATAATCGGCGAACCGACCACAACCCCCAACGCATAGGCACTAATGGCATAACTCACATGGGCAACCTCTACCCCTAAATCGCTCGCGATATAAGGCACTAAGGTCATGGAAGCAAATTCTGTGGTGCCTAAAGCGAATGTTCCGAGTGCTAAGGCAAGTAACACCCATAATGTACTGGCGCCCTTATGCTGGTTTTGGGCAGCCTGATTTCTAACAGTATCCAAACCTCTTCTCCGTTATGCTATAAAACGACAACTAGCTAATAAATAACTAATAAAAAGATAATAAAAGATGATAAATAAATTGGAGCCCACTAAGGGGCTCCAATTTCTCAGTCATTTACGTAATGTAAATCTATCTGACTAACTGTTCTTGATAGGTTTGACTGTTCCAGTCGTAGGCGTAAAGCGTGCCTTGCCACTCGTAAAGTGTACGACCATCCTGCTGCACAACCCTAGCATTGCTCGGCAAGCTAGACACACTGTGCGGTGCGCGTGGGCGCGGAGTCGCAACTGTTTTGCCTGTGCCGTTACTAGTTTGCGACACCAGTTGCCCAGTCGATTGTCCGGCCATATTTACAGGCATACTCGACACCATACGGCCTTCACTCGCAGAATACTGCATACTGGTTGTTACCCGTACAGGTGCAGAAATGGCCACAGGTTCATCGTCGTAGGCCATAGGAATCGACAAACCTATGCCCGAATAGGGCGAGTTCCAGTAATTTCGAGCGTAGGCGTCACGCGATGTATTCCAACCCCAATCATTGTTCCAATGGGTGTTCACACCGTAACCAACATTCCAACCCGATCCCCACCCCGTAGCGAGCCCTAAACCCCAAGGGTAATAAGGTCGATAATAGGGACGATAATGGCGATTATCTTTGCGCACATGGCGGTTGTCATAATAATTGTCATGACGATTGTTGTAATGACTCTCGCCACGACTGTGGCTATCACGATGACCGTGGCGTTCGTCTTGATCCGAATAGCCTCTATTTCCGGCCACCGCCACAGTCGGCACACTGAGCGCCCCCAAAAGTGAGATCCCCACGGCAAGCGATAAAACCAAGCACTTTAGCGACCGCTTATGCGCGCCATGTGATTGACTTTGAAAACACTTTTCTTGAGCAAACCATACAGGAATATTCATATAAACCTCGAAATAAAGGGCGTAAGCGAGATCTATCGCGACTTACTGGTAACCATTTTACGCTTCCTAAGCTTGAAGATCACTGAATTGGTTAACCCTAAAACAGAAAAATGCTATAGTGCGCGCCACACGGATTTTCACCGCAGAGGCTATTTCCACATGAGTTTTAAGGATTTACGCAGCTTTATTGATCACTTAGAAGCCAATGGCGAACTCAAACGCATTAGCTACCCAGTTGATCCTCATTTAGAAATGACAGAGATCGCCGATCGCGTATTACGCGCTCAAGGCCCTGCGCTATTATTTGAAAATCCCAAAAATCATCACATGCCCGTGTTGGTAAACCTGTTCGGTACGCCAAAACGTGTGGCCATGGCACTCGGCAAAGACGACCCATTAGCCCTGCGCGAAGTGGGCGAACTGTTAGCCTTTTTAAAGGAACCCGAACCACCTCGGGGTTTTAAAGACGCGATCGCTAAGATCCCTATGTTCAAGCAAGCCTTGAATATGCCGCCAAAGACAGTGCGTAATCCGCCTTGCCAACAAGTGATCAAAACCGGCGATGAGGTCGACTTAACCCAATTGCCTATTCAGCATTGCTGGCCGGGCGATGTCGCACCACTAGTGACCTGGGGCTTAACCATCACCAAAGGCCCGCGTAAGAGTCGTCAGAATTTAGGCATTTATCGCCAACAATTACTGGGTAAAAACAAGCTGATCATGCGCTGGTTGTCCCACCGTGGCGGCGCGTTAGATTTTGCTGATTTTAAACAACAATTCCCCGGTGAGCGTTATCCGGTTGTGGTCGCACTCGGCGCCGATCCTGTGACCATTCTAGGCGCCGTCACCCCAGTCCCCGATTCCATGAGCGAATACGCTTTTGCCGGTTTACTGCGCGGTGAACGTACCGAAGTCTGTAAGGCATTAAGCTGTGACTTAGAAGTGCCCGCCACCAGTGAAATCATCCTCGAAGGCTATATCGATCCTGAGGAACTGGCGGAAGAAGGGCCCTACGGCGATCACACGGGTTACTACAACGAAACCGATAAGTTTCCAGTATTTACCGTTACTCACATCACTCACCGTAAAGATGCCATCTACCACAGCACTTACACTGGCCGTCCACCGGATGAGCCCGCCATGCTGGGGGTTGCATTAAACGAAGTGTTTGTGCCGATTTTGCGTAAGCAATATCCTGAGATCGTTGATTTTTATCTGCCACCTGAGGGCTGTTCGTACCGCATGGCAGTGATCTCCATTCGCAAACAATATCCGGGACATGCCAAACGAGTGATGATGGGCGCTTGGTCTTTCCTGCGCCAATTTATGTACACTAAGTTTATTGTCATAGTGGATGAAGATGTGAACTGTCGTGACTGGCAGGATGTGATCTGGGCGATCACCACCCGCATGGACCCTAAACGCGATACTGTGATGATCGAAAACACCCCGATCGACTACCTCGATTTTGCTTCACCCGTTGCGGGCTTAGGCTCAAAAATGGGACTCGATGCCACCAATAAGTGGGAAGGTGAAACCAACCGCGAATGGGGCACGCCAATCGTGATGGATCCAAAAGTAAAACAAAAGATCGACTCAATCTGGGATGAGTTAGGCATAGACGACAGCCCAACCCTATAATTCAGCTTAAGCCATTACTCAAGTATCGGCTTTAGCCAAGAGAATAGGCCAATAACAGGCCTCTAAAGCGACACCTAGACACATACTGTTGAAGAAAGGTGCAAAGGAAGTTTGATGAAAACCATACGTTGTAAGATAGAGAAAGTTAACCCATTTAACGATGCCGTATATCAAGTATTGTTAAGGCCTGAAACCGCCTTCGATTTCCAAGCGGGGCAATACTTATGTGTTGTCATGGGTGAAAAAGATAAACGCCCCTTCTCTATCGCATCAGCGCCAAACGCCGAGCTGATCGAATTACACATTGGCGCCGCTGTGAGTGAAAGCTACCCAATGCAAGTGGTCGAGCGCCTGAAAGCCTGCGCCATTGATGGCAGCACTATCGACATCGAAGCCCCAGGCGGCGAAGCCCACCTGCGTCACGAAAGCATTCGCCCTCGCCTGTTAATCGCCGGCGGCACAGGTTTCTCTTACATTAAAAGTATCATCGAGCACCAAATCGCCCTCGGCCAACAGGTTGAAACAATGCTGTATTGGGGTTGTCGCACCCAAGATGCCATGTACTTTGAAACCATCGCCCGCGAGTGGCACGACGCTCACCCTTGGTTACACTTCGTCCCAGTCATCGAAGAAGCTCCCGCTAATTGGCAAGGCAAAACCGCCAATCTGTTAGCGCAAATCAAACAAGATTTTGTCAGCCTAAATGGCTACGACATCTATATCGCCGGCCGTTTCGACATGGTGGGTGCAGCACGGGAAATTTTCCGTGAGATTGGTGTAGAGGAAGCGCATCTCTACGGTGATGCGTTCGCGTTTATCAAATAACGCGATAATTTGTTAGCTTGGCTGGCTAACCTTTGCCAGCATAGGCTTAAATAATAAACCCCAGTTTTTACTGGGGTTTTGTTTTTACGTTACGCCGTATTTCACTTTTTGTGGATACATCCACTAAGTAAATCTGCTTATCCAAAGGTTATTTGCTGCTTAAGCAAAAGATTAAAGTCGTGGGTCTTCAACCCACACCCGACCAAGAGGGGATCAACAGCAATCCCCTCTTGGAACTCCCTTGCCGCCCCTAGCGAAGTTACATGCATTAGATACTAGCCTTGGTCTTATGGATAAATTGCTATCGCTTCCGATGGTACATCCTGTACCCCGAAAGCTAGCCGGTCATCCATGACCGGACTCACGCAATTTATTCCAACGCCCCGCAGCAACTTCGCAGGGGATTGGTGTAACCTGCAGCCAATACGCTAATAAAAAATTTATCAGTAACTGTATCTTCTATTTAAATACGATTAAAGCAAGATTGTGATAAAGTCTAGCTAGATCATAAATAGAAAAATATAGAGACTGCTTGAATGGACACTCGTAAATATGCAGACGAGCTAGATGTATCTAGCGAATTTATTGATAATTTCAAATTTGAAATCATTCCTAAAAATATAATCATCGATTCACAGTATTACAAGTTGTATAAATTGGCAGAATGCGCGGAAAAAGAAGGGGATCTAAAATCTGCAAAAATACTATATCTATTAGGTTCTATCAGTTCATTAAAACTCAAACCAAACAGTATAAATGCACCATACGCCCCACTATTCAATCAGTCATTTAGCATAGAACACCTAACACATAATGACTTGACTTTATTAAGGGACTTATTGAAACACATTGTAATCCCAGAATTAAAATCTCGAATTACTGATATCTTATGGCTTTTAATTCGCCCCAAAAATTTAACTTATGCCTATGATGCTATAGATAGTTACTCTTCAGGAGAAATTGATGAAAAATCATGGAAATTTGGAGTAAACCACTTTTATGAACGAGGAGTAAGATTAGCTCTGAAGAATCCCCTGATGATTTACAAATAAATCATCAAATTAGGGTGGAAGCGCATCTTGTTGCATGATCAAATGGTTTCGCTAAAAACTACACTTGGACAACAAGATGCGCGAAGCCAATATCCTACAACATTCTTTACACCAATACTGCCCAGAACTTCACCTAAAACGATTAAACAGCTTGATGCTGGCCTCTAAGGCACTGATTGAATGTAAGACACTGACCTTGACTGAGTTAGGTCGAAA
>NZ_JAKKSH010000020.1:0-85762 GCF_025653395.1 Shewanella sp. SW24 | reverse complement strand
TGTGCCACCCTGGCGTTCTAGTTTTAACTGTCTCACCCATTTATCCATAGTGGACTTACCTACGTTCATCGCCTTTGCAGCTTCGATGATGCTATGGTTTTTATCGAGGACTAATTGGGCTGCTTCAAGTTTGAATTCAGCACTAAATGTTTTTCTGGTTGTCGATCTCATGTGTTCACCTAAAGTCATCTACGAGGTAATAATATCACCTCTATTTAGGTGGCCAAAATTAGTGTGCCACTACAGTTATCCGTTATCCGTTATCCGTTATCCGTTATCCGTTATCCGTTATCCGTTATCCAGCATCAAAAAATGCTATTTATCTCCCAGCTAGTTGAATTTAACCTAAATCCCTAGGTGACATCACCAAAGCAGGTGATAAAATGGCGACCATTCAACTCAAATTTGGACATCGGTAATGCGCGTCAGCAAGTACCTGCTATCAACACAGAAAGAAACTCCTGCCAACGCAGAAGTCATTAGTCATCAATTAATGTTACGTGCGGGCATGATCCGTCGTAATGCGTCGGGCCTATATAGCTACCTCCCCACGGGCTTACGTGTACTACGTAAAGTCGAAGCCATTGTTCGTGAAGAAATGAACAAAGCCGGTGCAATTGAAATTCTAATGCCTATGGTGCAACCGGCAGACTTGTGGGTAGAAACAGGTCGTTGGGAAAAATTTGGTCCCGAGCTGTTACGCTTTAAAGATCGTCACAATCGCGACTTCGTACTGGGGCCAACCCATGAAGAAGTGATCACGGATCTCATTCGTAAAGAAGTCAGCTCATATAAGCAATTACCACTGAACCTTTACCAAATTCAAACCAAATTCCGTGACGAAGTTCGTCCACGTTTTGGCATGATGCGCTCACGCGAATTCTTGATGAAAGACGCCTACTCTTTCCACCTTGACGTCGATACCATGAATGAAACCTATGAGGCTATGTACACAGCCTATAGCAACATTCTATCGCGCATGGGCTTAGCTTTCCGCCCAGTTTTAGCTGATACGGGTTCAATCGGTGGCAGCATGTCACACGAGTTCCACGTGCTAGCGCAAAGCGGTGAAGATTTAATTGCTTACTCAACGGGTAGCGATTATGCGGCTAACATTGAGAAAGCCGAATCACCTATGCCAACTGAGCCACGCGGCGCAGCCACTGAAGCATTGCGTTTAGTCGATACCCCAAATGCGAAGACCATTGCGGAATTAGTTGAGCAGTTTGGTTTGGATATCACTAAAACGGTCAAAACCTTGATCGTAGTCGGTGCAACCGAAGCCGCTCCGCTAGTGGCGTTAATCGTTCGTGGCGACCATGAACTCAACGAAGTCAAAGCCGACAAGTTAGATTTAGTAGCATCACCATTGGAAATGGCGCCAGAAGCCCTAATCCGTGACGCCATTGGCGCAGGTCCTGGTTCACTTGGCCCTATCGGTCTTAAAATTCCTATCGTTATCGATCACAGCGTTAGCGTCATGAGCGATTTTGCCGCCGGTGCTAACGTTGATGATAAACATTATTTTGGTATCAACTGGGAACGCGATCTGCCGACAGCGCAAGTTGCCGATATCCGTAACGTAGTCGAAGGCGAACCAACACCTGATGGTTCCGGCACTTATGCTATGGCACGCGGTATCGAAGTGGGCCATATTTTCCAACTGGGCACTAACTACTCTAAATCGATGAACGCAACTGTACTTGACGAAAATGGCAAGTCACAGGTGCTACTGATGGGTTGTTACGGTGTCGGCGTGAGCCGTATCGTGGCAGCAGCCATCGAACAAAACTTCGATGAACGTGGCATCATTTGGCCAGAAGCGATTGCGCCATTTAGCGTGGGTATTCTGCCAATGAACATGCACAAGTCGCACCGCGTCACCGATATCGCCGAGCAGTTATACAAAGACTTAAACGAAGCGGGTATCGAAGTGTTATTGGATGATCGTAAAGAGCGTCCAGGTGTGATGTTCGCCGATATGGAACTGATTGGTATCCCACATACAGTGGTGATTGGCGATCGCAATATCGATGCTGGCGTATTTGAATACAAAAACCGCCGCACAGGTGAAAAACAAGATATTCCATTCGATCAACTGCTCGACTTCCTGAAAAACGCAGTTAAAGGCTAAGCCTTAACGCGAAATGTAGACAAGCTGAAGATCAAAAACGAAACGCACTTGAGCCCAGCTTAAGTGCGTTTTTTATTGGACTTTTTATTGACCTTCATCGTTCACATTGGCTCGCAACATGACTTTTTATATGCGGCTGTTTACCGCTGTATTTTGGGCAAGGTATTTTGCGCTAACAGGTACTGACTCGGAGCGACGCCCATCAACTGCCTAAACATATAACCAAAGGCTGAACCCGAGGCATAACCTAAGGATAACGCTGTAGTGAGCACAGATTCACCTCGGCTGAGCATTTGAATCGCCACCTGCAATCTAAGCCTTTGCAACCATTGGCTATAACTCAGCCCTGTTTGCTGTTTAAATAATCTCGCTAACGTGCGGGCCGAGGCACCGACCTCCCGCTGCCAATCCACCAAAGTACGTTGCTCACTTGGATCGGCAAGCAAAGCCTCGGTAATGCGCAGTAATTTTTTATCCCTAGGATAAGGTAAATCCAAGGCGACCTTAGGGGCGAGTACCATAAAGTCACGGATCACCAGCAAGAGCCGCATGACGCTATCCTTAAAATCGGGATCAATTAGCCCAGCCTCACTCTTCACTAAGGCATTAGCCTCTTGCAGTAATAACTGCAAAACAGGCTTCACACTCAAACAAGTACAGTCGGGTGGAAACCCGCCTATCCGGGTTTCATCCAAATACAGACTACTCAATTGCACCTGACCTAGCGCGATAACCTCATGATCGACAAAGGGAGGCACCCACACCGCTTGCTCAGGCGGCACAATGTAACGCCCAGCAGGCGTGATCACACTCAACACACCTTGACTGGCATAAATGACCTGTCCCCAGGAATGACTATGGCGCTGCACATGTTCAAACGGCTTGAGTGTTCGTTTAAGCAACATGATGGAGGCACTTAGCCCTGCGGCGGCTAAACGTGAAGGTGCGACCTGCGTGTGCTGAGTAATATGCTGCTGGGATAAATGAGTGTCAGTGACTTGATTCAAGGTGTTATCGCCCAAGGTGATTTTTATATCGAAGCTTCTTTTCGTATTATCGAGCCTCTTCCGTATAGAAGCGCCTCTTTGTTTAGAAGCACCTTTTGTAAATAAGTGTCTTTTTATCTAGACATTAAGTCAATCTATCGAGCTCAAGCCAAAGCTGCAAACGCTAACATGTCATATCAGACTGAATAAATTGGAGATGACATGAGTATCCACATGGATAAAAATCGCGTAACGCCCGTTACATTACAAAAAATGAAAGGTAAAACCCCCATAGTTGCCCTCACCGCCTATGAAAAGCCGATGGCAGAAATTATCGATCCCCATGTGGATATGATTATCGTCGGCGACTCCGTCGGCATGGTGGTTTATGGGCAAGACTCTACACTCGGGGTCACCTTAGAAATGATGATTAATCATGGTCTTGCTGTCACTCGCGGCGCAGCACATGCCTGCGTTATTATCGATATGCCCTTTGGGAGTTATCAAGAATCGCCTCAGCAAGCCTTCAAACATGCCAGCCAAGTATTAATACGCACAGGCGCGCAGGCGGTAAAACTCGAGGGTGGCGCAGAGATGCTCGACACCACTCGTTTTTTAACCCAGCGAGGGATCCCTGTAATGCCACACATAGGATTAATGCCGCAACACGTGAATCAATTGGGTGGATTTAAAACCCAAGCAAGGGATGCTGCCGCCATCGAAGCCCTCGTTAGTTTAGCGAAAGACTTTGAGCAAGCAGGCGCTTTTAGCATACTGATTGAAGGCACATCCGAGCTCGCGGCGCGCACAGTGACGGCAGGAGTCTCAATCCCAGTCATAGGCATTGGCGCCTCACCCGCCTGCGATGGTCAAGTGCTCGTGACTGAGGATATCTTAGGCTTATTTTCTGACTACACGCCTAAATTTGCTAAACGCTATATCGACTTAGGACCATTGATCACTAAGGCCTGCGCCCAATATGCCCAAGAAGTGAGGACGGGTGAGTTTCCAACATCGGAGCATTGCTTTGGCCTCAGCAAAACGACCAAAGTTACAGCGGATTAATTGTCTAAAGCGAAATGTTCCAGCAATCGAATAAACGATAAATCGAAATTTACAACTAATTGAGTCTACCGACTTGCTTTTTATAGAGGGGCGTTGCTTTAATAAAACTATTAAAACAATAAATTGAGTCTGAAGATTGCCTACATCAACTGCATTAGTCTTAGGCGGTGGCGGCGCTAGGGCGGCCTACCAAGTCGGCGTGTTAAAAGCACTGGTCCAGCTTTATCCACGCAATCATGGTATTCCCTTTAAAATTATTTGCGGAACCTCTGCGGGTGCCATCAATGGCACCGCTATCGCGACCCATGCCTCTTGCTTTCACCTAGGCGTCAGAAAACTCGAATGGGTTTGGCGCCATTTTGAAACCCGAAAAGTCTACCGAGCTTCGATCACAGGCGTTCTCAGCCATCTAACGAAAATGGCCCTCAAAGGCATGCAAGATGATAAGGTCAATACCGATGCAGGCAGTCTGCTCGATAATGATCCGCTAAGAGGCTTACTCAATGAGCTCATCGACTTTAAACGTATAGACCGTAATATCCGTAATGGCTCACTGACAGCGCTGAGTGTGGATGCCTCTTGTTATAATAACTCTCGCTCAGTGACCTTTTTCCAAGCCGCGAAAGAAATCGAAAACTGGACCCGTGCCCGTCGCAGTGGCGAACGTATCATGCTCAATACCGAGCACCTACTCGCCAGTTCGGCAATCCCTATGGTATTTCCATCCATTAAACTCAACCAAGCCTATTATGGCGATGGTTCAGTCCATCAGCTAGCACCGCTCTCAAGCCCTATTCATTTAGGCGCAGAAAAACTCTTAGTTATTAACTTAGAGAGCCCGCACAAGCACTTTCCTATGGAACTAGAATATCACCCAAAAACGGCGACCATAGCGGGTCATCTGCTCGATACCATCTTTTCAGATACCTTAAATAGCGACCTTGAGAGACTAGAAAGGATCAATAACACTTTAAGCCTGATTCCTGAGTCAAGCCGTAACAAACTCGCCTTGCATCCGATTAAGGCCCTAGTCATCAAACCTAGCGAAGATCTCAGCAAAATTGCTGCCCGCTTCTATGATGACATGCCATGGGCCGTCAAAACCTTACTCGGCTTCATCGGTATAGACAGGCAATCAGACTCAAGTATTGTGTCCTACCTACTCTTCGAAAAAACTTATACCAGCGCTTTAATCGACTTAGGCTATAAAGATGCCATGGAACAAATCGATGAACTTAAAGATTTCTTTTGTTTAAAATAAGCTAACGACTTAATCAGTTTCTTCACTAAAAATCATGCCAAATGGATAGATATAGCTTGAATATTAGTGCCGAAATTCAAACTTTCGCATGAGCAAGAAGATCGATTTAACATTGATAATTTTGTTTGCATCGCTTACTATGCTGTACTAGATTATCAAAAAATCATGCACATTTTTTCAAAAAGGGAGTCACGATGAAAAAAACTTCACTAGCACTTATCGTTGCAATGACAGCATTCAGCTCTATGGCTGCAAATGCAGTTGAAGGCGAAGCTGCCGGTACTGGTACTGCTGCAAGCACTAGTACAGGTGTTATCGTTGCTGGTAGCGTAGCTGCTGCTGCTGCAATTGCTGGCGCAGTTGTTATCTCTAACAGTTCTGATGGTAACCCAATTACCAACACAGGTACTGGCACAGGTACAACTACAGGCACTGGTAACTAAGCTATTGTTAGTATGCTTCTAAACAGCCGCCTTATGGGCGGTTGTTTTTTTTGAGTGTTTACAAAGTTAATTTCATAACTTGAAATCTGTCTGATACCTCTTTAAATTCGCTATTTAATCCTAATTGAGAATAAGCAACTCGGATGCGTATATATAAAAAATTACTGTCACTACTGACAATCTCGATTGTGTTAGTAAACACAACCGCTTGTAGCCAAAGAATCAGCGCACTTAACGATACTTTGAAGTTAGCCTTTATCGGTGACAAAGATACTCAATTGTCGGAACAGCAAGTTAATAATATCCCCTATGCCAGTATCTATGCTCGAATCGATGGTATACCTCAAGCGTTCATTGTACTTGCACTTGCAGAGCCTAAGTTCACCTTAACGCTGCCACCGACTCCTGCAATAACAGAGTTAAAATGGCTCTCTGCAGATAAAGCCATGTTAGTAACAATAAATGGACGATTGGTTAGGACGAGCAACCTATTAACAGGTGATTTAATTGCAGTAGAAAGCAATGAGCCAGATCCTATACTCTTAGGCTTACATTTAGATAGCACTCCCAAAACATGGACTCGAACGATTGATTGGCAACCCGGATATCACTTTGGCTACCACGTAAATTCACATTTTAGTTTTATTGCTAAAGAAAACATTCTCATCAACGATACTCCAACCCAAGCGCTACATTACCTTGAATCAGTTTCGGTAGATAATCTCAATATTCAGTATCAAAATGAATTTTGGCTAACACCAGAAACAGGTCATGTGATTAAGAGTCGTCAAAAAATTGCCCCTAATCAGCCTTTTATCGAAATTACATTACTCAAGCCATTTGCGTCTTAGTGGAGTCCCAATGAGATCCTATTTAATGCCCTTAGCGCTACTGGTCAGTTCTGTTTTAGCGACAGTAGCTCAGGCTGAAACCCAATTGTTAGTTACAACGTCGTCAAACCAAGATGCACAAGTTGAATTACTTTATCCAACATCGATTCGTCTTGATAAAGTAGTACTGGACGGCTTGCAACAACTTCAAATACATAATAAAAACAATCATAAAGAGATAACCCCTATTTATTGGTTGGGTGCAGCACTACTCGATATCCAAAACATTGCCGCTTTAGAAGCTAAGCGCAAAGAAACCCTGTCCCAACTAGCACAAATGGGTCAAGCTGCAGATGACAGTATCTATACAGCAAAGCTTGCAAAACTTGCGCAGTTTTTACGACAAATCAAGCTCGGACAGCGCGTAATGCAGCCATTACATCCTGATCTAATTAGGATAAATGACTCATACAACCCTCTAATTGATGGCCGTTTCGAACTTATCTTACCTCAGAGACCTACGACAGTACTTGTCATGGGTGCGGTAGCTAAAGCGGGAAGTTTTGAATGGCAAGTCAATAAGAATAGTAAAGAGTATTTAGCGAAAGCGATTCCATTAGAAAACGCTGATAATAGCTTCGTATGGATAGTTCAACCAGATGGTAAAGCACTAAAACAACCAATAGCCTATTGGAATGCTCAAGCGCAAGATATTGCTCCAGGAGCTGTGCTTTATGTTGAATTTTCAGACTTAGTAGAAGACTACAGCACATTGAACGCCAATATTATTGAATTACTAAGGAATCGGGCTCTGTAATGAATAACGCTACCCATTCTAATCTTACGTTAAGTAAACTTTCAGCTATTGCTCTGGCTCTTTTCCCTTTATTCCATGTCCAAGCCGATGAATTTAGCTATCCTCCACTCTTAGCCTCACAATCGGACTTTGGTGGTGTAGGATTAATGCAAATGCCTACAGGGCGTATGGCTCCTGAGGGTGAGTTTAATTTTGCAACGTCTTATAACGACGAATACCAACACTTTTCGGCTTCAGTGCAATTATTCCCTTGGTTTGAAACCACGGTTCGTTATACCCAAGTACAAGATCTACTTTACAGCGCCGATCCGAGTTTCAGCGGTAACACCAAGTACACTGATAAAGGTATCGACTTTAAAGTCCGTCTAGTGGAAGAAAGTTACTGGTTACCAGAAACTTCTATCGGCATCAGAGATTTTGGTGGTACAGGCTTATTTGATGGCGAGTTTATTGCGGCGACTAAACGTGTTGGGCCAGTCGACTTTACCTTAGGCATAGGCTGGGGCTATATAGGAAATAGCGGTAACCTGACTTCGGATAAAAAAGATCTTAATGACAATTGTGAGCGAGACACATCTTTTGGAGGAAAAGGTGGAACTGTCGACTATCAACGTTGGTTTAAAGGCTGTGCGGCATTATATGGTGGTATTGAATATCAAACGCCGTGGGAACCTTTACGAGTAAAAGTAGAATATGATGGCAATGATTATCTAGCAGATTTCCCAGTCACTTTCGGTGGCGTCGATATGCCACAAGACAGTAAGTTTAACTATGGCTTACTCTACCGTGCAACGAGCTGGAGTGATTTCCACCTAAGCTATGAGCGTGGTAATACTTGGACGTTAGGTGTTAGCCTGCAAACTAACTTCAATGACTTACGACAAATTAAACGTGATACTCCTGCAGAGAAATATAAACCTATAGCAGCAGTACCTATGTCGGGTAAAAGAGTAACGCATGAAGGTACAGAAGAAACAGCACAATCCTCTACCGATACGGCTATTCCAACGGTAACAACTCAGCCATTAGTAACAACTGAGTCATCAAAGTCAGAACCGGTTACAAACACGACTATCAACGCTGAAATGCCCAGCCAAACTGATTGGGACAGAGTAGCGACTGAGCTTAGTACTATCGCTGGTTACGACAATCCAAAAATCTATCTTGATAATCACAGCGTGACCGTGGTTGCAGATCAAGTAAAGTATATGGACCGTAAAGAAGCCCACCATAGAGCGGCGACGATACTGGCAAATAACACGAACAAGCAGATAATTACTGAATATCGTCTTATTGAAACCCGTTATAAGCAGCCGATAACAGAGACACGTATCGACGCTGATAAATTCGCTCAAGTAGCTACCTATGGTTATATCAATGCAGATATGGCGGATAGCACAGAAATCAGTGTACCAAGGTCGCCTCAAGGAACATTAGTAACCCAATCCCATGAGGATTGGTTGGATAAATTAAGTTTTGATATTGCCCCCACTATGGTGCAATCCTTCGGTGGTTCAGAAGGTTTCTATATGTTCAACATAGGTGTTACTGGCAGTGCAGCGTATCGATTTAATGATCGCTTGGAACTTTCGGGATCACTTTATTTGAATCTCTATGATAACTACGATAAATTTTTGTACGATGTTCCACCTGATGGTACCGACTTAAAACGCGTAAGAACGCTCATTCGTCAATATGTCCATGACTCAACAGTCAGAGCGACTAACTTACAGCTAACTTGGATGGATAATCTAAGCGATAACATCTCCTATCAAGCCTATGGTGGTTATTTAGAGATGATGTATGGTGGAGTAGGTACTGAATTCCTTTATCGACCGCTAAACAGTGAGTGGGCATTCGGTTTTGATGTGAATTATGCGAAACAAAGAGATCCTGACAGTATGTTTGGTTTCTTCGAGGATGAGCATCAATACGATCCTATAACAGGCAGTTCATATCGGGTACAAACAGGTGTAGTGACTGGACATGCAACGGCTTATTACCAGCCAAAGTGGTTCCCGAATACCTTGCTAAAAATCAGTGCAGGCCAATATCTTACCGAAGATAAAGGCGTAACTGTCGATTTCTCAAAACAATTTGATAGTGGCGTTATCGTCGGTGCATTTGCGACTAAGACTGACTTGTCAGCAGAAGAATACGGTGAAGGTAGCTTTACCAAGGGATTCTATATTTCGATCCCATTCGATTTAATGACCATTAAACCGACTCAAAGTCGTGGCTTCCTCTCTTGGATGCCGTTGACCCGTGACGGTGGCCAAATGCTTGGTCGTAAATACAATTTATTTGATATGACTGATGCGCGGTCACCTTGGTATACCAGACCCAGTGTAGACCCCATTAAATAGTTAGTACGCAGCTAAACCTCAAAACGGGCAAGATAATTCTTGCCCGTTTTGTTTTCTGCCATTAGGACTAACTTACAATAGTTAATTTGCACTGCCAAATTAACTCACGACTCAATCATTCCTTTTAATACAAGCAGTGATTAGCTTTATGGGGGTGTGCTGGCGATGCTATCTCTGGTGGATAAAATCGGTGCGGCGATTAATGGCCAATCAATGGCAAACTCAGCACGGTTCCAAGCTAAAACGCTTTCATCTTCAGGATCATAATATTGGGTACATTGATAAATAACATCAGCATAATCACTGAGAACATAAAAACCGTGCGCAAAGCCCGGTGGGATCCACATTTGCAGATGATTCTCTGCCGATAGCACTCGCCCAACCCATTTTCCATAGGTGGCCGAGTCAGCCCGAATATCGACGGCAACATCAAAAATGCTCCCTGCACAGACCCGCACCAATTTACCCTGCGGTTTTCGCCGTTGAAAATGCAAGCCTCGCAGAACATTGTGTTGCGAACGACTCTGGTTTTCCTGCACAAATACGGGAGGCTCAAGTCCTCTTGCAGTGAAACAAGCATCAAAATAGGATTGCCTGAACGTTTCCTTAAAAAAACCACGCTCATCACCGAACACTTGGGGTTCAAACACCAATACTTCGGCTAATTCAGTTTCATTACATTTCATCAAATACCTGCTTATCGGGTAAACCGAGCAAATACTCACCATAGCCACTCTTGAGTAAAGGCTGAGCCAATTGCGCTAACTGCCGCCCATTGATCCAACCGCAGCGAAATGCAATCTCTTCAGGACAATTGATTTTTAGCCCTTGTCGTTTCTCAATGGCAGCAACAAATTGTGTCGCCTCGGCCATGGCATCAGGCGTACCAGTATCTAACCAAGCCGTCCCACGCCCTAGAATATCGACCCGTAACTCTCCCAAAGCTAAGTAACGAGTGATAACATCGACAATCTCTAACTCGCCCCTTGCCGAAGGTAAAACCGTTTCTGCAAATGTTGCAGCTCTGCCGTCAAAAAAGTACAAGCCAGGCATAGCGTAACGTGAACGAGGCTGCAGAGGTTTCTCTTCGATAGAAAGCACTTTACCCGTGTCATCGAACTCAACAACACCATAAGCGTTAGGGTTCGCCACATGGTAACCAAAAACGGTCGCCCCAGATTGGCCTTGCCAAGCATGTTGCAAATTTACCGTTAAGTGCTGACCATAGAATAGGTTATCCCCTAGAATAAGCGCACAGGCATCACCCGCTAAAAATGGCTCGGCGATAATGAGTGCTTCAGCCAATCCCTTCGGAGAGGCTTGTTCGGCATATTGCAGCTTAAGTCCCCAATGACTACCATCACCGAGTAATGCATAAAACAGTGGTAAATCGTGGGGAGTACAAATGATCAAAATATGCCGTATATCAGACTGCATCAGAGTGGCCAAAGGGTAATAAATCATTGGTTTATCATAAATGGGCAGTAATTGCTTACAGACAACCTGCGTCATAGGATAAAGACGCGAGCCAGTACCGCCCGCCAGTAAAATGCCTTTTCTCATTGAAATATCTAGGATTGATAAGCCATGTTGAAGTGCCAAGATTGTAGCATACAAAATGTCGCGAGCAGGAAGAATGGATAACAGGGCTGTTGGCTGTTAATGCAAGAAAAACAACACTACAGAATATTAAACCGCAAAAGCTAAATACCATTTTGGCTCAGTAAGATTTAAATTCGTCTTTTACTTTATGTAACATATAAGAAGACACTAACCTATCTCAACCCTTACTACTTTCAGGGATCAGCATCTCAATACGTAACCCCTGATTAGGCGCTGAGAAGAGTGACACATTACCATTCAGTTTTTGTGTGATCAGATTATAAATAATCGACATCCCCAAACCTGTTCCACCACTCTGCCTTGCGGTGGTAAAAAAGGGCTCGAATGCTTTGGCTTTCACTTCATCTGACATGCCTACACCATTATCTTCATAAATCATCTTGATCTGCGAAGCCATTTTTTCAACTACTATCACAATTTGCTTATCACCGACAAAATCATCGGGAAAAGCATGGCGAAAACTGTTCGCGACTAAGTTAGTGAAAATTTGTGCGATCGCACCGGGGTAAGAATCAATAAAAATATTATCGTCAAGTTCAACTTTTAAAGTGATATTTTTCTTACGCATCAAGGGTTTTAATGAACTAAATATTTGAAAAATGTAATTCTTCAGATTAAAGCGCTCGCGTTCCAGTATCGATTGGTCTGCAGCAGTACGCTTAAAGTTATGCACCAGTTCTGCAGCACGGGAAAGATTACGCTCAATTAAGCATAAACCATCCTGCATTGTATTGATAAAGCTGACAAATTTATCCTCATCAAGCTCGTTTTTCTCAAAGAGTCCTTTCAATAGGGATAACTCATCCAAACAATGGGTCACGGATGTGACAGCTATGCCAAGGGGGGTGTTCACTTCATGGGCAACACCGGCGACTAAGCTGCCTAAGGCTGCCATTTTTTCATTTTCAATTAAGTGCTTTTGGGTTGATTTTAAAGTCGATAATGCCGTTTCAAGCTCTGCGGTGCGCAGCTCAACTTTATGCTCAAGATCGGTATTAATGAGCTTGAGCTGTTGCTGATATTCAATGATCTCTTTAGCACTCATGGCTCGGCCAAAAAGGTCGGCCAGTGCCGAGGCAAAGGCCTTCTCATCCCGAGTCCATTCCCTCGCCTCGCCCTGATGTTCAGAACAAATAATCCCCACCATTTTGCCGTGGTGACGAATAGGACTATCCAACAAAGAGCTGATCTGATTCGGTTTCAGATAGGTTTCGACAAATTCTTTAGTGGCGGGATCCGTTTGCGCCTTATTGGCGACAATTGTGCGCTCATTGTCGAGCAAGCTAAAGTAATGGGGAAACTGCGCGCGAGTGAGCACTAACGCTTCTTGCGGCTGTTGATTGTCGAGTGAATAATAACAAGTGATGCTCTGATTATCCGGACTCAACAACCAAATGCCCGCCCGAGAGATCTGTAATCCCTTACAAATTGAGCTCACGATAAGTTGTGATGCTTGAATGAGATCACCCTCATCAATAACCTGAGACTTACTGACATCAAATAAAATTCGATCAAGCATTCGGGTCATAGTGGCTCATCCGGAATATGAATATGTAGTGAGGCAAACACATCTAACAAATTAAGGCTTGCTTCACATAACATGGGATCAAACTGTTTACCCGATTGCGCTAAGATGTACTCGCGCACCGCCTCAACAGACCATGCTTCTTTGTAACTTCGCTTGGAAAGCAAAGCATCAATCACATCAACAATCGCCATCAGGCGACCTTCAATAGGAATGTCTTCCTGCGATAGCCCACGGGGATAACCTTGCCCATCCCAACGTTCATGGTGAGTATAAGCAATTCTAGCGCCCATTTTGGCAATAATACGATTTGAGCCAACCAACAGGTTATAACCCTTCTCTGCGTGGGTTTGCATAATCGCCCATTCCTCGGCATCGAGTTTACCGGGCTTATGCAAAATACTCTCACGGATACCGATTTTGCCTACATCATGAAGAGGCGCCGCATAACGAATAGTTTCGATAAAGTCTGCCTTCATACCAATAGCAATCGCGAGCATTTCTGTCATGCGCGCTACGCGGCGCACATGGGCTCCAGTCTCCTTACTGCGCTGCTCAATGGCATCTCCAATGATTAAAATTAGCTCCCTTTGTGTCTGCTGCACATTTTCGCGGCCCGACAAATTCTCAAAGGTTAAGCTCACATTTGCCGCAAATAGCTCAAGAATGCTGACTTGAAAATCCGTTAACTTAGTGTTGTGTTGTAAATATAAAATACTGGTAACATGGCCACTAAGCTCATAAAATCCAACATAAATATTTTCACGGATCAGCGACGTTTTTAGCGCTATCGCTTCAATAATATGTTCACGCACATCCCCTGGCAGAGTCTCAACGCTACCACCTTCAAAGTAACTGATCATATCTCCCGTGGCGGCCAGCAGATTCATTTGAGTATCGAGGTAAAGGTCTTGATGATAACTCGTGAGATAAAGAGCCGAGCTTTCGAGATTGAGCAGCTGCAAGGTCTGTTCGAGCACTGCACTACCAAAGTTATGCAATGTATGGCTCTTAAGTACAGAGGTGGAGGCAGCAATCACTTTTTCCATCCCCTTTTGGCTTTGCTCGATAATTTTTATATCGCGATAGGAGCGCAATGAGGTGTATACACAAGACTTAAGCCGAGCCGCGGTGAGCTCTGTTTTAGCTTTATAATCGTTAATGTCAAAATCCCGAATAACTTGCTCTTCAGGTGCTTGCCCCGGCTGACCCGTACGTAAAATGATGCGGGTACTGTGGTTATTTAATTCAGTGCGAATTTTTTGGACTAGCTCTAAGCCTGCATGGTCCGTTTCCATGACGACATCAATAAAGGCCAAGGCGATATCTGATTCAGTTTGAAATAATGTTAAACCTTCAGCAGCACTGTAACAGGAGTAGAACTGCAAGACTCGATTATCTAAGGTCAGATTTTTTAACGCAAATCGAGTGACATCATGGATCCCAGGTTCATCATCAATAATAGCCACCTTCCAAATGCCTTGTTTAGGCTTATGGGATGTATCTTCGATAACATCAGCACTTTTCTTAAATAACGCCACAAAACCACCGTTTACGATGAATAGTTACGTTTTAGTATAGATTCAATCTTAAAAGTGACTAGTTTCAAAGGATAAATTATCATCCCATTAATTACAGCTTAGGACTAACAACTAACATACTGGTCACTTAAAACCCACACAAAAAAACTTAAGCTATTGTTATAAAAATAGAAATAGCAAAAGTTAGCCTAACCCAGTCTTGGCGGGTATGATGAGTGCACGTAATGCATAATTCCCAAAATTTCTATTGGAGCTACTATGAAAAAATCACTATGTTACATCGCGCTGCTGGCTTTATTCACCACGGCTTGCTCAGAAGCCCCAAAAGAAGAAACGGCAGTCAATACAGCCCAAGCTCAAACAGAAGCGGCAAAATCCGTCCCAGTAGGTGATACCAGCCAGAACTCGCTCGATTGGGCAGGTAGTTATGAAGGTGTATTGCCTTGCGCCAGTTGTGAAGGAATGCAAACCCTAATCACTTTGCAAGCTGATAATAGCTTTGTTCAAGAAACCGTTTATTTAGGTAAAGATGAAAAGATTTTAAAACTGATGGGTAAAGTGACATGGGACGAACTGGGCCAGAAAATCACTCTAGAAGATGGTACACAATATTTGGTCGGTGAAAATCAGTTGATCATGTTAGACACTGAAGGCAAACGGATCACCGGCGAACTTGCTGCAAATTATGTGTTGAAAAAGAAAGGTCTATAAAAGCAGAGCTGGCAGCTAGCACTCAGCTGCGGTATTAGATTATGAATAACGGCGGCTTTGTACTTAACGTAAGAGCAAAGCCTCCGTACCGTTATCCATAAGTCACACAGAAATGTTCTGCAATCGCAAAGCCATGCTTTAGAAGTTGTGAAGCTAAGAAAGGCGAATCAAACCTTCTTAACCAATAAAGAGGTGATTTTGAATAACAGCATACAACTGATCCGCTATCAAGATTGCCCATCAACGCCATGGAAAAATGGTGGTGGAAGCACAAAACAGCTACTCATTTCCCCCATCAAGGCCGAACTTACTGAATTTGATTATCGGATCAGCATTGCAAGTATTAGCAGCAACGGACCTTTTTCATCATTTATCGACATAGACAGGCAACTGCTCATTCTGGAAGGTGATGGTGTTGAACTCAGCATCAATAGTCATGAAGGGACAAAACAGATAAATGGCCTTGGAGCTGGAGAAAAGATATCAGGAAATACAGATACAACTGAATATAAGCGACTCACGCCAACTGATAGCCCATTCTGCTTTGCTGGTGAAACCTCAATAACAAGTCAATTATTAGGCAGTGATGTTATTGATTTCAATGTCATGACCAAACGCGGCGCATTTAAAGTGCACACGCAAAGGCTTAGCTTTGATGACATATTTATCGAAGAACAGATTGCAACCTCAAACAGCCACCCAAATGAACTGCAAAAAACTGAAGCTTACGTCCCTATCATCCAAATACTTTGCTGCTTAGATACCATGACATGGGAACATAATGGCAAGCTTATCAAGATCATGCCCTATGATATTCTCGTTTTCCAACAAGGCGATGGTATAAGGTTAAAAACAACAAGACCAAGTCGACTACTTAAAGTGTCCATTACTGCCAGTCCTCTATAACAGTATTTACAGGTTAATCTCCAATATTACTCAATTTGGCGCGTTAAAATACCGAGCCACTATCCACTCGACAGTTTTTCTGAGCCCAGAATCGAAGGACTCTAATGGTTGCCAACCAAGTTCTCGCAGGATCTTACTCGCATCAATAGCATAACGCACATCATGCCCAGGTCTGTCTGTAACATGCTCTATCAAACCTCGAAAACCAACACCATTAATAACAAAAGCTTGCGGATGAGTGGGCACTAACTCTTCGAGTAAATCGCAAATTTGGTACACAACCGCTAGATTGCTACGCTCATTAGCCCCTCCAATATTATAGGTCTCCCCGACTCTGCCCTGTGTCATAACAAGAAACAAGGCACGCACATGATCATCTACATATAACCAATCGCGCACTTGTTGACCATTACCATAGACAGGTAACGGTTTTCCGGCCAATGCATTATTAACCATCAAAGGGATCAATTTTTCAGGGTATTGAAAAGGCCCATAATTATTGGAGCAGTTAGTGATAACTATCGGTAAACCGTAGGTGCGATGCCATGCCCGAACAAGATGATCCGCCGATGCCTTGCTGGCTGAGTAAGGAGAGCTAGGATCATAGGCTGTAGTCTCAGAAAAGAATCCTGTAGCCCCTAATGAACCGTAAACCTCGTCGGTGGAAATATGATGGAATCTGAAAACTTTTTGCTTATCCGCATTCAAACTTTGGAAATAGCAGCGGCACGCCTCAAGCAATGTATAAGTACCCACTATATTGGTTTGGATAAATTCAGCAGGCCCATCAATTGACCGATCAACATGGCTTTCGGCCGCTAAATGCATCACCACATCTGGCCGATAATCCTGAAATACGGCATCTAATTTCGCTCTATCGCAAATATCAGCCTGAATAAAATGATAGCGCTCACTACCGGCAATTTCGGCCAAAGCATCAGAATGACTGGCATAGGTTAACTTATCGAAATTGATCACTACACACGTCGTTTGCTCAATCAGCATACGGACCAAGGCAGAACCGATAAAGCCAGCCCCACCCGTAATCAATATTCGCATATCACTCACCCAAAAAAGTAAAAGGTTAGAAAAAAAGTCAGAAAGTATACAACTTTCTGGCTTGAAAATTCAGCATATTAAGATCTGAATGGACACTAGCGCCATTAGGCTTTACAGACTCCAGATCTAAGTAGCTCGGACCGCATCTGCGATATATTCTGCTTGAGTCTGCGTCATAATCTTATCGGTAGATTCGACCATTACGCGAATAAGCGGTTCTGTACCAGATTTGCGCAACAACACACGCCCTTGGTCACCTAAGATCCCTTCAGCCTTAATCACGGCTTGCTGAACGCTACTTGCCGCTAAAATGCTATCAGCATTAGCCGTGGCTAAACGTACATTAATTAACACTTGAGGAAGTTTAGTCATGCCAGCTTTTATCTCAGACAAACTCTTCTGGGACTCTAATATAGCTTTAAGTACCTGTAAGGACGCAACAATGCCGTCTCCTGTAGAAGCATGTTGCAAGCTCAAAATATGTCCCGAACCCTCACCGCCAAGTTGCCAACCGGTATGCTTAAGTTGCTCAACAACATAGCGGTCGCCCACTTTAGCGCGAACAAAAGGGATATCCATCTGCTTAAGCGCAAGCTCTAAGCCAAGATTTGACATTAAGGTACCAACCACGCCACCAGTCATTTCGCCTTTATTGTAGGCGGCATGAGCAAGGATGAATAAAATCTCATCGCCATCAACCACATGGCCATTGTGATCTACAAACATGACACGGTCAGCATCACCATCAAGCGCAATACCTAGATCAGCTTCATGTAGCATAACAGCTGTTTGCAAACTGTCTAAATGCGTAGCCCCACAGTGATCATTAATATTCACCCCATTAGGCTTATCATTGATGCTAATCACTTCAGCACCGAGTTCACGGTAAACATTGGGCGCGATATGATACGCGGCGCCATGGGCGCTATCGACGACAATCTTCAATCCTGCTAAAGATAAATGATTAGGGAATGTACCCTTACAGAACTCAATATAACGACCTGCTGCATCATCAATACGGCGCACTTTACCCAGCTTCTCAGAAGCAACACACTGCATTGCATTCTGATTAAGTGCCTTTTCTAACAAGGCTTCGATTTCAAGTTCTTGCGCATCATTTAACTTAGTGCCGGAATTAGAAAAGAACTTAATGCCATTATCATAAAATGGATTATGTGAAGCACTGATCACTACCCCTGCGTCAGCACGAAATGTAGAGGCCAAATAAGCAACCGCTGGTGTGGGCATAGGGCCAATAAGCGCAACATTCACGCCCGCAGCAGAAAATCCCGCTTCCATTGCCGACTCAAGCATATAACCACTGCTACGGGTATCTTTACCAATAAGCACTTCTTTAGTGCCCGTAGACGCCAGCACAGTGCCCGCAGCCCAACCTAACTTCATCGCAAAATCAGGTGTAATAGGAAACTCACCAACCTTTCCACGCACACCGTCAGTACCAAAATATTTACGAGACATAAAACATCCTTAAAAAACCATAAAACAAAAAAGCCAAATCAAATTGATTTGGCTTTTTAAATACCACAAGAAAACTAAGAAACTAGCGGAACAACTTTATTTTGACCATCAGCAGCACTTAATTTTTTCTTTTGCTGCCATACTAAATCGCATATCCCGTCTGTTGGGTTAAAACCTGTTGGTGCAGACAGTAAGATTTCTCGTATAGCTTCATGGTTAAACTCATGACAAGCTTTATCTAAGCGATTAAGAATAACTTCTAGCTCTTTCCAAGTAAGACAGGTTTCATTGGCAGTCATAATACGTTCATGCTCAGTGCCAGTTACATCATCACCAATCAGTAATTCTTCGTATAATTTTTCACCAGGACGTAATCCACTAAACTCAATGGCAATATCGCCATCTGGATTGAGTTCATCCTTCACTTCAAAACCGCTGAGACGAATCATTTTTGCCGCTAAATCGACAATTTTGACGGATTTCCCCATGTCCAGCACAAACACATCACCACCTTTGCCCATGGCACCCGCTTGGATAACCAACTGAGAAGCTTCCGGAATTGTCATAAAGAAACGGGTAATTTCACGGTGAGTAACAGTAACAGGCCCTCCGTTGGCAATTTGCTTACGAAATAAGGGCACCACAGACCCAGAAGATCCTAATACATTACCAAAGCGAACCATGCAAAAACGGGTTTGATGCGGCTCTTTAGATAATGCTTGAAGTGCCAACTCGGCCATACGCTTAGTCGTGCCCATGATATTAGTTGGTCGTACAGCTTTATCCGTCGAAATCAATACAAAAGTTTCAACCTTTGCTGCAATCGCTGCGCGAGCTGTGTATAAAGTACCAAATATATTATTACGCACACCTTCAACGACATTGTGCTCCACCAATGGCACATGCTTATATGCTGCAGCATGATACACAGTTTGGACTCTAAACGATTGCATTACCGCTTGAACACGATTTTCCCGTTGTACCGAGCCCATGATCGGTAAAATTTTAACATCAAGTCCTAACTCAAAAGCTGTCGCTGAAAGTTCGCGCTCAATCGTATACAAGGCAAACTCAGATAACTCAAATAGCACTAATTTTTTAGGTGACTGTTTTAATATCTGTCGACATAACTCTGAGCCAATCGAGCCGCCAGCTCCTGTGACCATCACTACTTTATTACGGATATTGGCAACCATTAAGTCGCAACGGGGAGTAACTGCATCACGCCCTAACAAATCATCGATTTCGACTTCTTTAATATCACTATAAAGCTTATTACCACTCACCAGATCTGCCATTGCAGGTAAGGTTAAAACTTGTACAGCCAAAGGTTCAAGCTTGACTAAAATCTCTTGTCGACGAGAGCGAGAGGCACTTGGCATAGCCAACAAGACCTTTGTAGCAGCTTTTTGTGTGATGAGCTTTTTAATAATTGAAGGCGAATGAACATGCACTCCTTGAATGACAGTGCCATGCAAGGTTGCATCGTCATCAACAAATGCAAAGGGATAATACTCATGGCTTTGAACAAGTGAAGTTACCAGTTGGCGACCACTCACACCAGCACCATAAATAATCACAGGTTCACCAACGCGCTTTAGACCAGACCCCACTAACGAGCGCACCATAGCGCGAGTTCCACCGACAAATACCAAGGCAAAAGCAGCGTAAATAATTGGTACAGTACGGGGTAAATTCGCCTCGCTGTAATACGCAATTAACACTAACGACACTGTTGATGCAAGCACGCCAACTATAATCGCAGTAAGCGCCTGCAACCCCATATATCTAAGCACGGCACGATATAAGCCCAGCTTAGCAAACACCATGATACTCACAGGCACAACCAAAACGATGAGCAACCAGTATGCGCTATTAGTTAATACACTCACGGCATCTAACCGCACCAACAAGGCAGCCCAAAATGCGACTAAGAGAAATACCGAATCAATCGCCACACTCACCAAACGTTTATGTGCCCGTTTCAAAGAAAATAAACACTGCAAAAATTCCATCTTTTGCTCCAAAAAACTATAAGAAAACTTCATGAGAACAACCGATAAAATTAAATAAGCCAAACTAGGTCCGACTTATTTTTATCCTAAGCTCTAATTAATTGATGCTTGGGAAAGAACCTTAGATAAAACATCACATGCTTTACGCATTTCAACTGATGTTAAAGTCGGATGGACTAGCATCATAACACTAGTTTCACCTAAAAGTTTAGCATTAGGTAGTCGATTTTCAGGACGCCAAGACGTATTATCAAAGGCTTTTTCTAGGTAAACCTCAGAACAACTACCGTGATAACAAGGAACACCTTGTGCTGTAATTTCATCGATTATCCGATCACGACTCCAACCTGCAGCTAAATTTTCTTCGTTCACAAAAAAATAATGCTTGTACTCTGCATGTACTGCGTCACTTGGGACATCAACAAGCCTGAACACAGGGTATGAACGTGCAACAGCATTCAACAGTGCAGCATTAGCTATACGTGTAGAAGACCAAGTTGCCATACGTTTAAGCTGAATACGCCCAATTACTGCTTGTATTTCCAGCATACGCCAATTAGTACCAAATGAATCATGTACCCAGCGGAATCCTGGTGGATGTTGCTTATGATAAACAGAGTCGAAGCTTTTACCGTGGTCTTTATACGACCACATAAATTGCCACAGGGCTTTATCATTGGTGGTCACCATGCCACCCTCACCACCGGTGGTCATAATCTTATCTTGACAGAAACTCCAAGCCCCAATATGACCTATGGAACCTACACTTCGGCCCTTGTACTTCGCCCCATGGGCTTGTGCACAATCTTCAATTACAGCGAAGCCATGCTTCTTAGCAAGCGCCATAATTGGGTCCATATCTGCTGGCATACCAGCCAAATGCACCACAATCACAGCCTTGGTATTGGGGGTTAAAACGGCTTCTATCGTCTCAGCCGTGATATTTTGGCTATTGAGATCAACATCTGCAAACACAGGATTTGCACCTGCAGTAACGACTGTTGAAGCTGAAGCCAAGAAGGTGCGTGGCGTGACAATAACATCATCACCAATACCTACATCGAGTGCTTTAAGAGCAACATCTAATGCTAAAGTGCCATTGCTTAAAGCAATGGCATATTCAGTACCAGCCCACTCAGCAAACTCTTTTTCAAATTCGCGGCATTCATTACCAGTCCAATAGTTAACTTTATTCGACAACAACACGCGGCAAACGGCATCAGCCTCTTCTTGAGTAAAGCTTGGCCAAGGGGAAAATGGGGTATTTAACATAAAAATTCCTGAAGCTCCGTAAAACTATCAATCCAAATCTTTGGTAAATAACAAGCATCAACAAGATCAACTTTTTGAGTATGAATATTATTACCAGCGTCCTTTAGCCCAATAGTAATCCAACCTAGTTGATTAGGTGTAATGAAATCTTTTTTAAGATTATCACCTACATAAATAAAACCATACGCGTTTGGATATTTATTTTGTATGTAATGGAATCGCTCAGGCTGGGGTTTTAGTTCTTGCCAGTCTTCGGATATTAACACTTCGTAACAATCAAGCCCTAGCGCTAAAATTTTTAACCTTTGTGATACTGAACGACCATCAGTAATGATAGACAAAGCAACTGAGTTAGACTCAATCTTCGATAAAGATTCTAATACACCATTGTACAAATGAATTTGAGGGAAATGTAGCCGATAAAGCCAAAGAAAACTATCCTTAACAGATAAAGGCACATTCAAATAGTTACAAACTTCAGTAAGAACATCTTGTTTATTGTTTATAGCAGTTTCAACAAGCTGATCAACATCTCGTTTATAAATATTACGTACAAAATCCGCAATAGCTTTATATCCTGACTTTTTATACTCTAATTCAGAATATAAGGTATCATCGAGATCAAAAACCCAAACGTGTTGATTATTGATTTTCACGAATTAAAACCTTTGCATCATATCTCAACATAATTAGGTCAGATACCCAGTCTTCAAAAAAAATCGGAGCCTTACCCAATAAATACTCCTCGATGAGCCACTTTGGATATTGAGCACCAGCATCATAACTTAAAGGATATCCGCCACCAAAACGAGGATTAATTTCAAGACCTTTAATTACCTGTGTAATTTCATCAACAAAAAATTGAAATGTAATACACCCCCTAGCGCCTTGCACATACTTAAGTTTAGGTAAAAGATAATCATAAACAAAATTTTTCTTAGTTATACCTTTGCTTACCTCTCCTCCCCGAACCTCAAGCCTTTTTCTAGGCACAAGACTAATCAATTCTCCGTTATCAGTATAATAGCCATCCACAGTATATTCACTAAATGTTTTAGGAATAAGTTCCATGTACATGTTTTTATGATTATTATAGATTGCATCAGTAAGCTCACTTTTATCACTTACTACAAAAGCACCAACACTGCAACTGCCATCATACGGCTTACAAAAACAGGGATAAGTTAAGTTATCTTTATCATAAATTTGAGGTTGGTCTATATTATGCGAAGTAAAAAAATTTGCAGTTTCACGTTTATCTCTGCAACTAAAAGTAAAGTCCGGCGAAGAAATGACCAGCCTAACCCCTTTATCCAAAAAATATTCTCTTGAATTAGAAAGTAACAAAAGTTCAGTATCAATTGTTGGAACAACAAGACCAATGTCATGTTTCAAACAAATATCTTCCAATACTTTAAAGTAGTCATCGCTTGTGACTCGGGGGACTTTGAAAAAACCATCGGCAACTTGACATGCTGCTGACAATTCTGGTGCCATGTCAGTACAAAAAACCATACCATGTGGCAAAATGGATTTTAAATCTTTTTTAAATGCCTGAACTAACTCAACCCGCCTTCCAGCGGAGAGGATTAAAATGTTACTTCTCATGGTTTCTTCCCTCAAACTCAGGCATGGTAACGTGGTCATTTGCCGATATACCATCTTTAATTAGCACTTTTTTTACTGTTAATATTAAAATTTTAAGATCCAACCAAAATGAGTGGTTATCAACATACCAAACATCGAGTTTGAATTTATCTTCCCAACTAATAGCATTGCGGCCGTTGATTTGCGCCCAACCAGTAACACCTGGACGCACTTCATGACGGCGCGCTTGCTCTGGACTATAAAGTGATAAATATTGCATCAGAAGCGGACGGGGTCCAACTAAGCTCATCTCGCCTTTTAATACGTTCCATAGCTCCGGCAATTCATCAATACTGGAATTTCTAAGCTTATCGCCAAAAGGCGTCATACGCTCAGAATCGGGTAATAGATTACCCTTAGCATCTACGGCATCTTTCATGGTACGAAACTTGACCATTTCAAACGGCTTGCTATGTAAACCAGGGCGAATTTGGCGAAATAAAACAGGCGAGCCGAGGTTCTTACGGATTTTCCACGCAACAATGGCAATTACTGGAGATAAAACCAACAATCCCAAAAAAGATGCAAATATATCAAATAAACGCTTCATCTAACCTCCTCAAAGACAGCAATAAATTTATTAACCCCCTGTATGAGCGATAAATTTTTGTAATAAAAGTCACAAGCATTAAGCGCCATTTGATTACGTTCCTCCTCGCTCAAAGCGGATAATTGATGTATTGCAGTCGCTAATGATTCTGCCGAATTTGCTTTGCAACAGACTCCCGCTTTAGCATCTTTAATAAGCTGTGCTGCATCGCCGTCAACACCCATTACTATCGGTTTTCCTACCGCCAAATATGCCTGCGTTCGGGATGGAATAGTAATAGAAAATAACGGATCATCCGTTAAATGAACTAACAATGCGTCAGCCGCCTTTAATAAGGTACCAACTTCTTGCATAGGCACTCGCGGCAAAAAAAACACATTATCAAGTTGCAGCTTTTCTACTTGTTGCAGTGCAGTTGCTTTTGCGACCCCATCACCAATCAATACAAAATTTGCATTAATATTACGTTCTTTGAGTAAGCTTGCAGCCTCCACAATTGCAGTTAGTCCCTGTGCAAAACCTAAATTCCCTGCAAATACAATATTTAACTTTTGATTTTCAGGCAGCTTAAGAAGTGTAGGAAATGACTCCTTCAAGGCAATTTCATCACACCAATTATAAATGACTTCAATTTTGGATTCGGCAACACCTTTAGCTATTAGTCTTGCCTTAAAACCTGGCGACAACACAACAATTTTTGCTGCACGCCAATACACAAAATTGCAAACCCGTTCGACAATAGAAAGCGCTCTTTTATTGGTAAGCATACCTGTTGCTGCTAGAGTATCAGGCCATAAATCTTGAATATCAGTGATAAAAGGAACACGTCTAAATAAGCCAATAAACAAAGCAGATAAAGAAGTTGTTAGTGGCGGATGATAACTGTAAATCACATCAGGCTTACTAGCTTTAAACAGCCCACACAATAACGAGCTCGCAGCAAAAGACACATAATTAAAAACTCTTTTAAATGCGGAGCCATTGTGGCTCGGATACAGAGGAACTCGATGAATAACTACACCATCAATCAACTCCTTTTGGTAGGGTTTAATCTTGTACCCATCATATACTTTGCCACCCGGATAATTAGGAAAGCCTGTAATAACCTCAACTTGATGACCATGCTCTACAAGTGTCTTTGCAAAAAGCAAGCCTTTGAAAGTTGGCTCTGGATCAAACCACTGCGTAACAATTAAGATTTTCAAAATGGCATCAACTTATAAATATTGCAATTAATTGATGTAGGAGCAAATCACTCCTACATTCCTCAATCATTAGTACTGCTTCCACACTGTACGCATTACATAATCGCGATAACTATGAATAATTCGCACAACTTTATCTGCGACATTCGGCATGCTGTAATCAGAGACAAGACGTAAATCGCGTAAAGCACCAGAGCGCTGTGTTTCTAATATGGTTAATCCTTGCATTACACGCTCAACCTCAAGGCCAACCATCATAACGGATGCTTCTTCCATTCCCTCGGGGCGTTCATGTGCTTCACGCAAATTTAATGCAGGGAAATTCATGATTGATGATTCTTCATTTATCGTACCACTATCGGAAAGCACGGCTTTAGCATTTTTCTGCAGATGATTGTAATCATGGAAACCAAGGGGTTTTAGTAATTGAATGTTAGGGTGAAATTCTATTCCCTGCGCCTCAATTCGATTACGAGTACGAGGATGAGTTGACACAATAACAGGCAGATTGTAAGACTCAGCAACCATGTTTAACGTTTCAGCCAATTTAGCAAGTTGCTTTGGTGAATCAACATTCTCTTCACGATGCGCACTAACAACGAAGAATTGGCCTTTCAACAAACCTAGGCGAGCAAGTATATCTGAACCATCGATTTGCGGCATATAATGATTAAGTACTTCAAACATTGGGCTGCCAGTTTTAATTACACGGTCAGCAGGTAAACCTTCTGCTAATAAGTAATCACGGGCAATAGAACTATAAGTTAAATTAATATCAGCCGTGTGGTCGACAATACGGCGATTAGTTTCTTCAGGCACGCGCTGATCAAAGCAGCGATTTCCTGCTTCCATATGGAAAATCGGCACTTTACGACGTTTCGCTGGAATAGCTGAAAGGCAAGAATTAGTATCACCAAGCACCAGCATGGCTTCCGGCTGAACTTTTTCTAATACTTGGTCAACTTTAATGATAACTTGACCAATAGTTTCTGCCGCATTTTTACCCGCTGCATTCAAAAAATAATCAGGTTTACGCACACCCAAATCATTAAAAAATACTTCATTGAGCTCAAAATCATAGTTTTGACCTGTGTGAACCAAAATATGTTCACAGTGCTCATCTAATTTTGCGAGTACACGGGATAAACGGATAATTTCTGGACGCGTGCCCACGACTGACATGACTTTTAATTTTTTCATTCTACTTTCTGCCAATATTTATATAAAAACTGCAAGACTAAAGTGGGCTTGCAAAGGTATCTGGTGCTTCACGGTCAAAAATCTCATTCGCCCAAAGCATTACAATAATCTCTTCATCACCGATATTGGTGATGTCGTGTGACCAACCGGGAACAGTTTCCACTATTCGCGGAGAGCGGCTATCAGTTTGCAACTCGTAACGCTCACCACTAGCAATATGCTCAAACTTAAATAATGCTTTACCTCTCACAACAAGAAACTTTTCATTTTTTGTATGGTGGTAATGACCACCTCTTGTAATACCAGGATGAGCAGTGAAAAATGAAAACTGTCCAGCTTCTTTGGTTTTTAGCATCTCACTAAAAACTCCACGTTCATCACCATAACTAGGAATGGCATAACTAAATTGCTCAGGTGACATATAACTGAGGTAAGTAGAGTAAAGCGCTCTACAAAAACCACTACCCACATTTTCAGTAACTAAATTATCACGGCTATTTTTAAAGGCGCGTAATAAACTAGCAACTTCACCCACTGTGGTTGAATACTCTGGCAATATACTCTTAAAACCACTATTTGCTGAACCAGCTAAAAGTGAAATTAAGCTTTGACATACATCATCAATATAAACTAAGTTCACTGGAGTTAATGGGTCATTAATAGTGATATCTAAATCATTGAGGATGTTATAACAAAAAGTTGCCACAAAGGAGTTATAGTTAGGCTTACACCATTTACCAAACACGTTCGGAAAGCGATAAATATAGTAAGAAGCTCCAGTATTTACACCGTATTGCTCGACCGCTTGTTCGGCTAAACGCTTACTTTGACCATACGCATTATCGCGTTCGGCTTGGATAGAAGAACTCACCACCAAGGGGACCTGTTTACTAAACTGCTTTAATTGCTCAGTAATGAAACATGTTAGATCGGCATTTCCTTGTTGAAATTCAGTATCGTCTTTAGGCCGATTAATACCAGCTAAATGATAAACAAAATCAGCTTCACAGAGATATTTAGCAAGTATTTCACGAGATGTTTCACGGTCCACTTCAACAATATCTTGATAGCCATGCTCACGCAGCATTAAACATAAATTTTTACCGATAAAACCTTTTGCACCTGTTACAACAATTTTCATTTAAACACCCTCTGGCACGACTAAGCTGCCAGCCTCAATATCTACGATGAAATCGAGCTTGTGCAGTAGTTTGACCATACCATCAACATTTAAACGTTCAGTATTGTGTGAATTATAATCCTCAATGACAGACAGATCATTTTCACCCTCTTCATTGTATTTAGAGTAATTGAGATCGCGGTTGTCCGAAGGAATGCGGTAATAGCCACCTTGATCTTCAGCGACAAACATTTCTTCACGGCTGCACAGGGCTTCGTACAGCTTTTCACCATGACGAGTACCGATCACATTCACTTGATGCTCGGGTTGAGACGTAATCTGCAGCAAGGCTTTGACTAGCACATCAATAGTGGCAGCAGGTGCTTTTTGCACAAAAATATCCCCATTCGAACCATGTTCAAAAGCATGTAAAACTAGATCAACAGCATCATCTAATGTCATCATAAATCTAGTCATATTTGGATCTGTGACAGTGATCGCTTGACCATTTATGATTTGACGCAAAAATAATGGAATGACGGAGCCTCGTGATGCCATTACGTTGCCGTAACGAGTCGCGCTAATGACAGTTTTTGCTGGGTCAACGTTACGTGATTTAGCAACAATAACCTTCTCCATCATGGCCTTGGATATTCCCATGGCGTTTATTGGATAAACAGCCTTATCCGTACTTAAACACACGACTCGCTTAACTTCATTAGTAATTGCTGCCTCCAAGACATTTTCAGTACCTAATACATTAGTCTTGACGGCCTCCATAGGGTAGAACTCACAGGATGGAACTTGCTTGAGTGCTGCAGCATGATAGATAAAATCTACACCACGAGTGGCATTTAGAACACTGTTATAATCCCGGACATCTCCAATATAAAACTTAAGTTTTGGATGATTATACTTTTTTCGCATATCATCTTGCTTCTTCTCGTCGCGAGAAAAGATTCGAATCTCTTTAATATCCGTTTCTAAAAAACGATCCAGAACTGCATTCCCAAAAGAACCTGTGCCACCAGTTATAAGAAGAACTTTACTATTAAACATTTTAACTCCCACACATGATACATTTATTGTAAACATTCAAAATAGTCTCATTATTAGCTACAGGTGAATGAGTTACTTCTGCCCGTTGTATACCCGATATTGATAAAGCACTTGCTAATTCATCACTTTTAAAAACTCGTTGTATTTGAGCAGCAAGCATATATGGTGCATCATGCTGATAAAAGAGAACTTCCGTCTCATTTTCAGCTAAACTTGGAATTCCACCAACAAAAGAAGTAATACTTGGCACTCCTGCTATCATCGCTTCTCCAAGTGAATTCGGGCTATTTTCGATAGTCGATGAACACACATAAACATGAGAGCTAAGTAATTTTTTATGCATTTCCTCATCGTTTAGCTGTCCTAAAAATATCACATTTTTAGACAGGTCATATTTTTTAATTAATTTCCCAATATACCTATCATAATAAGTTGTTAAAAAGCATTGTTTAAAGGCGTTATCAAATTGCGTGTTTTTTCCGGATATATATAGCTTCACATCAGGAAATTGTTTCTTTAAAATATTAACAGCCCCAATAACATTATGAATACCTTTGATAGGATAATGCCCTTGACTAACAAAGATACTAAACGCTTCGCAACAATCTCTAGACCATTTCAAATCAGAGTAGAAAGATTTACGAAGAGTTTCATTACAATGATAATAACGAGCACCTGGATTAATTTCTGCAATACATGAATAGTCCCAAAGAGTACGGCCAACGATGTTTGCTGAATTTTTAATTGACTCAATTTCTTCTAATCCACGCTTTTTCATCAACCTCTTAATACCAAAAGCATTATCTCTCTTCAAGATATTTCTTAGCGTAAAGAGGTACCGCACATGGATTGGTAAGTTACCATATACATGTTCTGAATATACTGAGACTAATCCTTGTATAGATAACACGAACGGAATATCAAGTTGCTTACAAGCTTTAATCATTGCTAGTGTGTGTGGCATTTCTGTGCCATAAATGTGAACGATATCTGGTTTACAGTTAACCAGCACAACCTCCATTGTATAACTAGATGAGCTTTCTTTATTAGGGAATATATAATAGTTAATTGAATCCCCCTGTTTATTGTCTATTAAATTAGTCTTTGACACTGGAAAGACAATAGATAGGCTATCAATTGATTTAGATAAAAGATTCGAAGATTCTACCAGCCAACCGCCATAAGGGGTATATGGCAACCCAAACAAATTACACGCCTCAGGAGTTGGGACATTCACAACCCATAACACATTCATATCATATACCTTAAATTATTGTTTTATAAACAGCAAAGCTTTCCCAAAGTGGCGTATTAAAAAAAGAAACATACCTTAATAAAAACAAAAAGAAGATCAACGCAGCAATAAAAAACCTATTAACATCACTCCTTAACTTTTCGATCAAATGAATAACTGACACTAAAGAGAATAAACCAAAATATATATCAAATCGGCTTATCATTGGAAAGACAAAATACAAAATAGATATCAAACTTGAAAGCAAAGCTAATTTACAGACTAAAACCTTATCATCATCACATCTACTGTAAGCTAAAATATTAAAAACCAAAAATAACAAACTTATAAGTATAGTTCTAGGATTTGGCTGAATTACTTCAGAAAGATAACTAATAAAAAGAGGGAAGTATGCATTAACAACAAATTCAACCCCTGTTACAAACAAACCAGAAGTTGACATAAATATAATAACAACAAAAAAAATCACAATCCACTTTATACTAATACGCGTATGATTGATAAAAAATGGAATTAAAAATAAAACCATAGCACTTAAATGAAAACCACAAGCAACACTAACAAATAAACAGTAAGTAACGTACCGTTTTTTCTCCAGGAACAAGACTGCTAACAGAAAAAAAAGCATAGCAATAGTTTGCCTGAGAGCAGAAGCATGTATAAAAAACAAGTAAGGATTTAATATTAAAAAAATGCTAAACAAGTAAAAATAAGAGTTTGAAACCCATCGATTAATTACAATGTATAATACTACAACATAAAGCAAAGATATAAAAATTAAAAGTCCCCTAAAGGAAGGCATGCTCACATTCAAAAAATAAAAAAGTCTGTCAGATTGACCATGTGAGGGAGATCCACTCTTTATGGCGCTAAATATATATTCGTACGCAGAATAGTCATTGCCATAGTCAACCCTAAGAGATAAGAATATAAAAATAAATATCAAAAAATAAAAAAAACACACCTTATTCAACAATTTTATTTTTGCTCTAGAGCTTAAAAATACTAGTAGAAAAAAAGAAAAAAACAACAAATGCTGCATTAGATAAATTCTTCCAGTTTTTCAGCCCAAGCTCTTATACTTTTACTTTCCATATAACATAAACCATTTCTTGCTTTTTTTAGACACAGTTCATAATTTTCAATGCCAGCTTGTATCGCTTCAAAAATTGACTCAGGTCTATTATCCTTTACAGGTGTAACAAAATCACTATAAATACTAGGAATACCTTTCAACATTGTCATTATAACTGGCGTACCTGATACCAAATATTCCATAGTTTTAGATGGGAAAGAATACTTAGTAAAATCATCTTGTTCTGAACGACAATTAATTAAAAAATCAGCTTCTTCAAGGATCTTTGAAATTTTTTGTGGTGCAACAGACCCTTTAAATGTCACATTTTTTAATTTTGCCTCTTTCAGCCATGGGACCATACTTCCAAAACCATATAACTCAAGATTTATACGCCCCTCATCAAAGAACGAAACAGCATCTATAACGTTTGATAGCCCATAAGTTTTTTCAAGAGACCCCGCATACACAATAGATATAGGCTTACTTAAAAGTGAGGTGTCTCTAACAGGTTTTATTTTATCTAAATTGGAAATCCCTTCAAGTACAAAGTATGGTGCATTACTATTAAAATCCAACGCAAGGTATTTAGATACAACAATTGACTTATCAAATTTAGACATAAAAAATTTTGATAATGCGTACTCTCCACACCTTAAGTACTTAACAAAAATATTCTTTGAAGTATGTACTGAAGGAGGGTCAGTCCATAAAGCTATTATCTTAATATTAAAAATCTTAGAAACTAAGACCCCAATAACAAGATACGGTAAGTGCACAGAATAAACAATAACCATATCGTACTGCTTATTGACAAGTTTTTTTAAAACAGATATGAAAGTAAAAAAAAATCTACTTATCAACTTCAATACAGGGAAATTAATAAATCCAGATTCATATATAATGATATTTTTGTTTTCAATCACATACTCATGCGAGGAACAATTTACTATGATTTTTTTATTCTTCGGATAGATTGAAATTGGTCTATTTGACACGTAGTCAACATCATACTTACCACTACACTCTAATATTGAAATAAAATTCTTATTAAACTTATGCGTTTGAATTGCTGGATTAGCATCATTATTAAAATCACTAAAAATACTCTCATCCGGGATAAAGAACCCCATCATCAAGCATTTATTTTTCTTTTTCAACTTAGGCTACCACCATAATTTAGACTAGACGCGAAATATTAAATGTTTTACAAAGCAAAAACTTAGTCACCTAGGAAAAATTAACTTAAGTTCACATCAATAATCTTAAGTCTATTCAGTACTGAGAGAATTGGTTTAACCAATAAATATTGAATGATTTTACTATCACTTCCAACAAAGCAAGCATTGTTTAGCCAAGAAAACCTAAACCTTCTTGGTAAGATTATGCCGAGCTGGTCTGAATTATATACAAAAAAATCCTTCAATACTATTTCGATTGAATTCCTAGATTTGCGATTACTAACATTTCTCGGACTTAATAAATCTATTTTTTTATTATATTTGTAGTAAAATCTTCTGTAAATCCGTTGTTCAACAGTTGGATAATCATCTACACTTTGATAATCATTATTATCATCAGGAAACCCACCTAATGACCAAAACTTTTTCAAATCTTCAGTTCTACCTACTTGAATGAAATCACTAAAATGATAGTCCACTGTAAATAGCCTAAAATTTCTATAATAAAACCGTCTGGAAAAAACATCAATTATCGATATCTTGTTTTTAAAGTTATTAGCCTTCAATTGTAAGCCTATAATATCAAGTAAACTTCTATTAACAAAAAGAAAATCAGTACGTGTTTTGACTGAATAGGCAGTCGTGACATATTTAATTCCTTCAAACACTCCATTTACTTGCCGATTAACATTCTCGTAAATTTTTTTTCCTCCTATATATCCGCAAGTAGTAGGCCCTACGTCCTCAACATATATTATGCTATCTACAAGCCTATCAACATTAACTGTAGAAGGTAATTCACCTGAAATTGAGAATATTATTTTTGACTTAGGGTAATTTAGCCTAATACTTTCCAGAACTTGGAGTGTAGAAATGCCATCAAAATACTGAAATGGTCCCTGAACAACAAATGTTAAATCACTCGAATTGTATAACATATATAACCCAAAGGCAAAAAACCAACAAAACGAAAAAACAAATAGCACGAATCAAATAGTCTGCCACAGGGAACTTAAATAGGTAGAAAAAACGTCTGACGTTAAAAATACCGCAAGTGAATAGTTGCGAGAGAATTAGACCTAATACGACACCAACCAAACCATAATTCATACTGAAAACAAATGTGAATATTATAGATAATATTGCAGCCGCAAATGTAGAAATAATAAAATCTGTGTATCCAACAATATTACAAGCCGCCGTTGTTGTTGTTTGAAAAGCTTCAAGCATTATCAATATCGAAAAAAGAACTAATATATTAAATTGCGGCACAGATATTTCTGAGTTTATAAAACTGAAATATTTATCCACAAATACTGTGGAAATAATGGCACCTACTATAATCAATGTCAAAATAACATTCAAAACCTTTTTAACATTTTCATTTAACTCGCCTAACTTTCCTGTTTTATACATCATAGCCCAGGAAGACAAATACATGCTCCTTGGTATGACAGATAATTGCAAAATCCCGAAGTATATTTGAAAAAGCATTACATACTGAACGACTTCATTAGGGTCGAGATTTATACTAATTACATAAATCGTACTATTGAACACAAAAAGAGATGGTATCGCAGTCAATGCCCAATTTTTTATATTTTGAAGATTCCTTTTAATCACTGAAAAATCAAATTGTACTGAAAAATCTTGAGGAGTTAATAGGAACCCGACAAAAACAGCAAGAAGAGAGCTTATCAATATAGCCAACCCTATTGAATAATAACCGAAATCCATATTTATGAATAAAAGAGTCATTATAAAGTATGCTACATTTGTCGCTAACTTAGTTAACCTTTCACTTTCCACAGATTTCATTACATAAATCAAAGAAAAGTTATAATTAGAAAAAATCCTAACAATGTTTGCGACAAAAAAAAGAGCTAAGTAACCGGAGTGAAAAATTATTATTGCTGGAGTAAGTAATAAAAAAAAACCAAGAACTACCAAATTAAACATACATATACTTATCGCAATCTTTTCGATACTAGGCTTACTTTTTATTTTTTCAAAAGATATTTCCCTTATTAGTATTTGCCCAACACCTAGATCAAGCAATCCAATATATGGTGCAAGCGCTATCATTAGAACCCAAACTTCTAATTCCTCTAAGCTAAATTTATAACTTGCAAACTTCAGAATGATAATAGAGTAAACTATTGTCAAAATTTGATTCAAAAAAGAGTAAAACGTTGCTCGACTCATTCAGTACCTGCTAAAACTAACTACTCACGAATATCGCATGAGTAGCTATCATCATTCGTACACTTCATTCGCTAATGCAAATGTACCGCCATTAACGCTTATTTTTTGTTTTAAGGGTTAAAATCTGCTTTCTGACCTTATAAACGTCGACTAAACTCCCGAATGTGAACTCATATCATCGTACAATTATTTCACACTCAAGTCCTTCTAACGAATGTAGAAGCATATCTTGCTCTGTCGCCTGCTCATCAATTTGACAGATATTGACAATAATGCAACTGAACATTCCAACCATATTTAAGCCAGCGCCTTAAAATTTAAATTTTTTTGATATCAGACTTTACAATGTCTGCATCATTTCCACGGTGGTTTGATCTGCATCATCCGTGTGAAGAATTAATGAAATCTCGCTATGCAGACTTGCATAGTTTGCAGTAGGATTAACAAAGTACGCGCGAGGGGCCACTTTGGTGGCAGGTCATTCTCCTGATCGCCCTGATTGGATATTAGCTGGCTCAGGTTGGTTTTTCACCCAGCTACACTTTTGAAATTTGGCCATTCATGCTCCAAACCGCAAAAGTGCCCTTTCGTTCTCACTATAGCACAACAGTTTCATCACGATCGCATCTTCTAGCATAACTATCAATCTCTGAAAATTCCGGTAGCAATTGGGAGAGACGATAGAGATCATTTATTGCTCATTCCTGTTCGCCTTAATGACCTTTCACTAAAGCAAATAATAAGTATTTTATTAATTATCTGTTCGGCAATTTTCCGCTGACAGCTCATAGCATCTTATGCTATAAAACAGCCTTATATATTTTGAAATCCAACAGCTTGGTTATTTCAATGTTCTTATTAATTTTAACTTCTTCTTTTGATAGCCCAAGACTAAGGTTTTGTACTCTTGCAAATAGCAGTCATCGATTGAATAGCAGAGCGATCTTCTGATTTCATACGTCAGCACTCACCGTTTCCCCTCAATTGCAACGACCTATCCACTGGTTAGCTCATAACAATCTTTGGTCAAACTAATATGGCTATCTTTTGTATTACTATTGGACTGACCATACATATCTCACTAGCTATTGTGTCTAGCCCCATTTCCTCTGGAATAGTTCTAGAGAGCACCTATTTTCTAAACTGTTCGTATTCCTCGGGAACACCACAGAAAATCACTTCATTTTTATTAATTACATGACAGCGTATATCTGCACCACTTTTGATTAAGAAATTATACAAGGGAGCTACATATAACTCTCCTTTTTCCCATTCTAATTGCGGTTTTTCAAGCATTAACTCAAATGCTTTAGTGAAAAGTTCACGGCGGGAAAAATAATATAATCCTGTAGAGCATAGATTCGAGATTGGTCTCTTTTCAGCAGTCTCGATAACCCTGTCAGAGTTTAAATTTTCTGTCTTTGCAAAGGACCAATTATCTCCTTCTCCCATGAAAACTTCCAGATAACCGTCAGCATCAATTTGCTTAGGTTGAATAAAATTAGGACGGAAAGTATCAATATTGAAGATGGTAACAGCTCCTTGCCAATCAGAGCCATCTAAACCTAGCGCGACAGTCTCAGCCTGACCTCTAGTTTCTTGATCTAATACAACGATTTCAAATTTCTTGATACCTAAACACTCACAACGCTCACGCACAAAATCTAACGTACCGTAAACATCGCGAACAACAAACATAAAAGGCGTATTGTCAAAATATTTTTCGAAACTCAAAATAGAATGATCAAACAAGCTTTTTCCATGAGCTTCAAGCATGTATTTGGGTTTCGTATAACCAGCTTTAAAAAACCTAGAGCTCAATCCTGCCATGGGAATCAGAATCATTAGAATTCCTCTAATTTTGAAAATAGTCTTAGGGCGTTAGCCATCAATGCTTGTTGACGTTTAGGATTATCGGAATGAAGTGGAAGCATTGAAAGAAACAGATGAACTTGCATGGCTAATAAATTAGCCTTATTTAATCCATAGCGCTGTTCGATCAGTCGAGTGAAATAAGTTTCGATCGAGTCCATTCGACTAGATTTAGCTAGTGATATTTCAACATTATATGGCTGCCAAACTAATTTAAAGTACCCTGCAATAATTACATCATAACGTCCGATAACAGAATGACTTAATTTAGCAATGTCATATCGTATATCACCATAGGGACTGATTTCTCCCTCTGGTGTAATCCCTCTTGGATCAATTACTTTAACGCTACCTGTTCGAAAATCGAAAAGAATATTCGAGAAACATAAGTCTCCATGATACCATGTAGCTACAGTATTTGTATTGGGTAAATAATTATCAACTTTAGAAAGAATCTGACGTAGCCCAGGTAGAGTTTGCCCATTAAAAACCCAAGGAGTATCTAAATTTAATTCCGTTTGAATAGCATACTCTTGCAGGCGTTGTTCAGTTTTCACGCCAAATAAAGATGACATTTTTGCAACATTTATATCTCTAGGTGCCAAATACTCGATACAGGAATCAACAAAATCTAGGCAAGCTAAGAGTATCCTTCTCCAAACAAATGGCGGCAATTCACCAAAAGTGAATAACTCATTAAGTGCAGTCAGGTGTAAGTATTCGATTTGATAACCTACTGCATCATCTGCGTCTAAAACATCGAGTAACTGGGGAGTGAAACTTTTGATTTCAGGCGGCAGCTTTTTAAACCAATTCGCTTCAGCTTTCATTTTTTCTGATTTATAGCTCTTCTTTGTAACAGTTCGAGAAGTAATAATCATTTGATTGAATGCACGCTGAGTAGTCATTTTTGACTTGGAGCGATAATATGTATGTACATGACCGAAGTCCAACCATTGATCAATTTTTATCGGATTAAGCCCGACTCTCTGATGATATAAGTTAACAGCGTCAATAAATCCAAATCTAGATTCCGTCAGTGCTCGGCTCAATTCTCTTGGTTTAGAAAATGCAAAATACCCACTGGCAACCCACGTGCTGATATCTTCTTGATCAGGGTTAAAACTTCCAAGTAGTGTTGTCGATGCGTCTTGATATATAGCCCAATCATAAGCATCAGCGACCTCACTTAATGAAACCAGATCAAGGCCTTTAGGAAGTTGACTAAACAGAGTATCACCATGAAGTAGCTTCAATCCCTCTTCTTCTGGTAATGCCAGTAAGTTAATTGCATAGAGAACCGCCTCACCAAGTGACAACCCACTAGGCAATCGAAGAACTTCGACTCCTAAAGACTCTAAACGATTTTGATCATGGTGTTCAAGTTGATACTCTTCTGAGAGGGTAAGCACAACATCTTCATTCTTCGGCAAACTAGCAACTTGTTGTTCAAAAAGTCGCTTGTTACCAACAGGTAAAAAAGCCGGTGGAATTGGACCAAACTCAGATTGTAGCTCAGACTCTATCAGCGCTGATGACATAATAAGAATCACACTCGCTCCTCATCAATTAGTCGCTGAATTTCAGTCGGCGACAACTTTGCAAATTCAGAAGGTCGAATAGCGCGATCATCTATATAAAAACCTTCATGACCGCACCACGGTTTACCAACAATCACTTCATCAAAAGGTACATCGTGCAGCTCTAACCAAGCTGTGATTATAGGAAGCGTGTATAGGTTTATCTTACCAATGTTGCCTTCATAAGTGCGCATATTTCGTGCAGTAAAAATAGTTATGATATAACCTAGCTCTTTGTAATTACGTAATTGTCTAATCACGTCTATGTTTGGGCTAACATTTTTGTAATCCGACGTATCAGCTAATGTTACTGTGCCATCAAGGTCTACAACTAATCTTTTCATTTTTTGACTCTAAGTATAATTAGTCTCTAGCAGAACGCTCTGCAGAACATTGTTTTATCTCTGGGCTTGAGTGTCTTGAGACACTTCTTATTCATTTTGAGACTGGTCAATCTTAGGCCCCTTGTAACGCGTAGATTTTATTGTTCTTTAAATCAGTATTAATAGGCTTTTATCTTAAAAAGATGTTTCAATCTTCTTTTTTAACAAAATGTCTAATTAACACAAACATCACGCCTAGCATACCTCCAAGCATTGTGCCTAATACACAAATTAATGCGCGTTTAGGCTTTGCTTTTTCTTCTGGTACTAATGCTGGATCTATAGTCTTAAATACATATTCATCACGCACTTCAGCAAACATGATAGTTTTAGCTTGTTCTTCTACTAACTTATACAAAATGGTTCGAATATCTGCCACATTAGTTAAGGCAATTTGTTTATTTAAAAACTCACTGCTGCGATTCGCCTCAGCCACATCGCGGTCTTTCATCACTTTGTTAATATCTTGGATTAACCAAGCAACCCACTGCTGCGCAACAGCTGGTGATAAATGCTCAACTGAAATAGTAACCATGCCAGTTTCTTTGGCTTTATTAACGGCAATCATTTTGCTAAAGACTTTATAGGCCTCCTGCATTGAAGGCTCTGGTTTAAATGGCGCTTTAGCTTCACGTACCCAAGTACTGGTTTGTTCGTTGTAAAGTTCAGGATCATAAATTAACTTATCAGCGTCCCTGTCCCATTTTTCGACGGCCATTAAATCGGCGAGTATATTGTGCCGTTGAATAAAATCACTGGTAAATTGACGTGACTTTAATACCTCAATGGCTAATTCAGTTTTATCTGTACCGCCCTTAGCACCTAAATTTACCCCAGCTAAGCTGGCTAAGCCGCCAAACTGCGAGGCTAATCCACTTAAACCACCGCCTTGCTCTTCAGATGCAGGGGCTAATAAAGCTTCGGATTTATAGATATTGGGCTGTTTTATGGCAAAAATAACCGCACCAATCGCGAATACAGCTGTAATAGCAATAATCAACCATTTACCTTGCCAGATGACAGAGAATAATTCACGAAGATCAATTTCGTCGTCATGCACAGCCGACGAAAACTTTGCATCTTGTATATATTTGTTTATTTCATTAGACATTTAAAACTTATCTCGTTATGTAAGTTCTCGTAGACGGTTGACGGAACGCTCCGCTCGCAGATAACGGTAAAAGCAAAGCTAAGAACGTTGACAGTTGACGGAACGTTCGCAGTCTCACTCACGGAACGCTGCGCTTACGGATAACAGACAATGCTTTTACCGTAAGGGCGAAGCCCGTTCCGTTATCCGAGAGTCACGTAGTGACGTTCTGTAGCCGCAAAGCGGCGTGCGCTTATTTATTTTCTGAATTTCGACCTTTAATCGATTCGATTAACCCAGCTAGCATGGCGGATATCCTTTCAGTTTTCATTAGTAAATCATCAACATAATTTTGTTCTAAATAACCAATATCTTTACCAATCATTGCTTGCGTAATCAATTCCGCAAGCGAAGCTTTAGCAATATATAAAAACTGTATTTGCTCTTTAGCGCCATAACGTTCCATTCCCTCAGCAATATTTGACGGAACAGAAAGGCCGGACCGAGTAATTTGGTCTCTGAAGCCCCAATCTCGGAGGTCTTTTGTAGCTATATAAATAGAAGATGATAATTCGTAACTAAGTTGCCAGACTTCTAGCTTTTGAAACTTCATATCCATTCCTTGGAAAAATTTAAAACCGATCACGGTTGACGGAACCGGAAACGTTGACTGTTGACAGAACGCTTCGCTTACAGATAACGGTAAAAGCAAAGACGTTGACGGTTGACGGAACGTTCGCAGTCTCACTCACGGAACGCTGCGCTTACGGATAACAGACAATGCTTTTACCGTAAGGGCGAAGCCCGTTCCGTTATCCGAGAGTCACGTAGTGACGTTCTGTAGTCGCAACGCGGCGTTCCTAGCCCCTTAGTTCTACAGCCCTGCGATAACTGATACAGCTACGGCGGTGTTATAGATAATGCCCGTGATCTGTGTCCAGAGACTTAGGTTATCTTTATATTCCGTATCTAATGGCACAATAATGGTATCACCCGGTTGTAACTGGTCTTCACTAGTAAACCAACTCGAACGGCCAGGCATGAGTACAGAACCATTTGCTTGGATAACGTAAGTGCGGTCTTCATCAGCACGTTTACGCGCACCACCGGACATAGCTAAATATTGGTCTAAAGTTAAGCCATCTTTAAATCTGTGAGTTGCTGGGTGCTGAACCTCTCCCATCACTGCAATGGTTTGTTTAGTCGATGGAACATAAAGGATATCAGCATCTTCAAGCTGTATATTCGCTTGTTCAATCCCTAATGAAATTGCCGCTAAATCGACAACAAGGCGCCCTACCGCTTTGATATTTTCTAAATCGGCCAACATCAATTGCGCATCAGCATAATTGACCATAGTGCCATCCTGCGATACACCTCGTGTGGCTATATCTCGACGCAATTGATCGGCTAACTTTTTAATCTCTATTTGCTCTTGCTTACGAACAGATTCGCGCACAAATACAGCTGATGGCAAATAAGCATATTCAGTAAACCCACCCACACGAGCGATTAAATCATTTAGTGTTTCACCGCGGCGGATATTATAGCGTCCAGGGAATTTTACTTCGCCGCGGATTTCAACAACTTTAGATTCTTGCCAATCCGGAGTCGTCATCACTGTTAGCATGTCACGTCCAGTTAAACGGATATTGGCACTTTCGATTCCTTGCAAAGCTTGTGTTAAATCAAGATTATTATGCTTAATTCTCGAGCCATTGATATCGGTTGAGGTAGTGGTTAATTCAGCTCTAGCAGTATAAGCACCTTCTTTTAAACCACCTGCAGCGATCACTAAATCATTCACCCGAGCACCCACCGTCAGTGGATATACTCCTGGCTCTCTTACCTGCCCATCAATAGCAACAATTTGAATACCGGAGCCTGCTCGCCCTTGGCTATTTAATTTAACCATTACTGGGTAGAGTAACTCTTGACGGCCCATCTGATTACTGAGTTTAAGTAGTTCTGTATCGTCAAATAAATTAGCCAGCATTTTATTGACAACGCCTTTAACAACCTCAGCTTCTTCAGACTCTTTCTTATCTGTTAGTACTACACCAGCAAGATCGGTACGTTGCGATAACTTAGTTTTATCGAGTTGCACAAAGCCCGCTTTAAATAAATCTGAACCTAAAAGATTACTTGTATTTAAAGAAGTGACTTTTTCAATACGCTCTTTTACTAATTTATTTAGCTCATAGCGGTTCTGTATATCATCTGAAAAATTAAACAGAATGATTTTATCTCGCGCATTTAAGCTAAGGTCTTGGCCACTTTCTTTAGCACTAATTGCTTTCCCTGGTGAGAATTGATGCACTTCAATATCACCGTACTGATTCACTTCCCGGATCACGATTGCGTAATCGAGATCAGCAGAAGCCGCTAAATCTCCCCATAGAGAAGGTAATACGTCACTCACTTTTTGACCGGCAAACCATTGATATTTACCCGGACGAACAACAGCCCCGGCTATAGTGATGGCACTCTCGTATTGCTCCGACGCACTTTTTACACGAACAATGTCACCAGCTTTGGCCGGTGTATTTCGACCTTGCTCAGAAGTTAAGTCTACATTCACTATGCTTTTCAAAGATTTACTATTGTAACGCTCTATTGAACTGCTTTTAGGATATGCTCCTGTATTTAACCCTGCGGCCATTGCGATAACGTCAGCCATGCTCTCATTGTGTTTTAGCTCGTAAATGGCTGGGCGTCTTACTTCGCCAGTTACGCTTACAAGGCCGCCGATAGAAGGAATAAACACCACATCACCAGAATGGAGTCTTAAATCCCCCGAGGCATCACCTCGCATTAACAGGTCATAAAGATCTAAAGTACCAACTAGTTTGCCATTACGTTTCAGCTGTACATTACGTAATGAACCGATCTCGTTAACACCACCAGCGACAAACAGAGCCTGAGTGATAGTTGATAAACTTGAAACCGTATACGAACCAGGTTTATAGGCATCACCGGCCACAAAAATGCGTATCGAGCGCAACTCACCCATAGTGATGTTGGACTCAATACCTATCATTTGCTCACTAATACGCTGGGATAAAGAGTCTCTGAGCTCAGAGAAACTAAGCCCCATGACTGGTATTGGACCTAGCTCAGGGAACTGGATAACCCCCTCACGGTTAATGACGAGGTCATACTCTTTATTTTCTTTACCATAAAGCTGAACTTTAATGTTATCGCCTGGACCGACGAGATACTCTCCTGGAACAGGGACGTCTGACACAGGTGCAAATGTGCTTGGTTCACCAGCAAACATCTCATAACCGAAACGACGCAATTTTATTTTGCTGGGATCTTCAGAAAAATCTAACTCAGCTTTAGCCGCTTTTTTATCGGCATCAGACACACGAGGATTGGTGTCTCTTTCCCCTACGACTTCAGGATTTGTAACCTGAGTTTGGGCCTGAGAACCTGAAAGCATATTAGGATCAATACCGTATTGCTTAGCAAGCCTTGCCTGTTCAGATTTCGGTAATTGCTTGAACTGCTCAATCATTTGTGGAGATGGCGTAACGGCATGAACCTGAGCGCCCATCAATATTGTGGCGCTAAGGCCTACTATGATGAATTTTTTGATTTGTTGTAACACCAGATATCTCCGATTGGGTTAAAAATGATAAAAAGCAGAGTTGCTAGAAAAAAGAGCGTCGCTAGCTCCTTCTAGAGCCTAGGACGCTACGCGGCTAGAGCGCGCTACGCCCTGCTAGAAAAAGCAGAGCATCGCTGCGCTATAGCTAGAGTCTAGCGCGAAGCGACCTAGAGCCACGCAGTGGCGTTCTAGCAGACCGAAGGCCGTCCTTTCTTTGCTTTCAGACACACTACCGATCCGCGTGGCGGCCCGAGGCCTTCGGCGTCCGCTTAACGAATGAAACTATTCATTCGATGTCTTTCAGGCACGCTACCGCCCATAGATTGCGGCTTCTATATTGCCCTTCGCGATGCGAAAATTCATATTTTTCATTAACATAAAACAGTTTTACAAGAATAGTTAAGCTCTACACTCGTTCAGTTACAGAACGTAACTAAATCTAGTTACGTTAGTAAAACACCTTAACCATAGGATGCAAACACTTAAGGTAAGAGCTTATATTCTAACTATTCTAACTTTATGATTACAGAATCTTACTTCAAAGATTCACTACCCACAGAACACTTAGTGTTCAAACAGCCGTTTTTAAGGTCACAGCTTAACTGGTTACATTTTGAAAAATGTAATAACAAACCCTAAACAAAGCCAAAGAATTGATTTTTAAGTAAATATTAAACACCTTGTCACTTTGGTAAATATTTTATTAACTTCAAGAATAGCTAATATCTTACAGGATACTCAGCATTACTCCTACAAACAGGTTTGTACTTGTGCACTTAAACACAAATTCGTTCCACACTTTGCTCAGGTACAGTAACCGTCTTTATCTGCCCCATAATGTTAAAAAGAACATGGCAACGTTTGTTTGGGCATTTTTCTTGAAAAATGCCTTCTAGATCGACAAAGGGGCCATCTGTAAAACGAATTTTTTCCCCCGTTTTTAGCTCTAATGCTTCGTCTAATAATGTTTGGGAAGGCGTTAGTTCTTTCATGCGAATGGCATGGATAATTCTGTCGTCAATGGGCGTCATTTTCTCTTGACAATTAACGATTCGATTCACACCACGAGTAGAATGGACCTGCCTGACACTTGTCTGACTTGGGTCAAAATTGATGAATAAATAATTAGGAAAGAGTGGTACGCGACAGACTTGTTTGCGCCCGCGCTGAGATTTCTCTTCAGAAACCATAGGCAAATACGTCTCTAAATTTTGAAGTGCTAAGTTCTGTTGTGCTCTCGCTTCACTACGAGGTTTGCAATACAAAAGGTACCATGCCTTCATAAGCTAATCTCACTACCCTATAAATAAGTGACGTCCATTCACGGGTCGCAATCATAGCAAAGATGCTCAAGTCGGTGGAAGTAATTTTTCGACTATTCCAGTCTCTCGCTCGGTATGCATACAATGACACTCACATTAACTAATTCATAATTAAAATCACAACACTATACTGCTGATAATGTCACCACTTAGCTTACCAAAATTGACTTTGGTTGCTTTTAAGGGGTATATAAGGTGGGATTTTAGCGAAAATACTCATTTTACTGCTAAACACATTACTTTTATTATAAGAACGTAACAATAACCCATACGTAACTAGCGGTTATTCAACAATTAATGAATGCTATAGCGGGAATTAATGGTTGATTAAACCTGCAGGCGATATTGGGACGAGCAACAACCATTTTTCTGTGGTGACATCATCCTGTTTCAGGGGCCCACAGGCAATCACGAGCTTAAGGTGGAAGACTTCATGAGCGTAGCAAAACCACAAGGAACGATGCTTGGGCATCCCAAGGGATTGTTCCTGCTGTTTACAACAGAACTTTGGGAACGATTTAGTTATTATGCAATGCGTGCCATTTTGGTACTGTATTTAGTTGATCAGGTGGGTAAACAAGGCGGTGGCGGCTTAGGATTTAGCCAAGCTGACGCTTTATCCTTGTATGGTACTTTTACTGCGTTAGTGTATTTAACACCGCTGATTGGTGGTTGGTTAGCTGATAATTTTCTGGGTCAGCGCAAAGCCATTTATTTTGGTGGTGCGTTAATGGCGGCTGGCCAATTTATGCTAGCTGCGCCTCATGCTTGGTTTCCTGGTATTGAAACGACTATTTTTTATATCGGTCTAGGTACACTCATTCTGGGTAATGGTTTGTTTAAGCCGAACATTTCCACTATGGTCGGCGATCTCTACGAGGAAGGTGATCACCGTCGCGATGGTGCATTTACTATTTTCTATATGGGAATCAATTTAGGTGCGGCATTATCCGGCTTTATTGTTGCTTGGGCTTATACTAGCTTTGGCCACACTGAAATGGTTAATGGCCAAGAGGTTTTTGTTAATAACTGGCAGGCAGGTTTTTTCTGTGCTGGTATTGGTATGCTGCTGTCGCTGGTGATTCAATTTTTATTTGCTCAAAAACTGTTAGGTAATATTGGCACCGTGCCAGCGGCCAAGCTTGAACGTGAACGCCAAGCTAAGCTAGGCAATACCCGTAAAGAACCACTTACTAAAATTGAGCGTGATCGTCTCAAGGTGATTATGGTGCTGGGTTTGTTCACGATTATTTTCTGGGCGGGCTTTGAACAAGCGGGCGGGTTAATGAACTTATTTACCAATGAGTTTACAGACCGTTACATAGGTACTTGGGAAGTACCCACGACTTATTTCCAATCGCTAAACGCTATTTTTATTGTGTTATTTGCCCCTGTAATTGCTTCTATCTGGATCCGTTTAGGTAAAAATGAACCTAACTCGCCAGTGAAATTTGCCTTAGGTTTGTTCTTATTGGCGATTGGCTTCTTGTTCATGATTGGCGCTGTGGTTGAAATGGGTAGCGATCCTACTGCTAAATCAAGCATGTGGTGGTTAGTGGGTGCTTATTTCTTCCATACTATGGGTGAATTATGTTTGTCACCTATTGGCTTATCTATGGTGACTAAGCTTGCTCCACTGCGTATTGCCTCTTTGATGATGGGCGCTTGGTTCCTGTTTATTGCGATGGCGAACAAGGTTGCTGGGGTCGTAGGCTCTTTGATTGGTCACGGTGGTGGCAAAGAGGAACAACTTGCTAATGCTATGTCAATTTTTGCCGGTATCGCGATTACAGCGGCTCTGTCTGGCGTGATCCTGTATTTTATGGCTGACAAATTAGTCGATTGGATGCATGGCGCAGAAACCAAGCATCATACTGAAGCTGAAGCCTTAGAAAGCGAAATTGCAGTGACGGCTGAACATGAAGCGATAAAACGTTAATTATCTTTTTAACTGTTAAAACAAAACGCCTTACTCGCAAGAGTAAGGCGTTTTTGTTAAGTCAGCTACTCGGTTATATACTCAATTTCGTCAAAGCGTCTAAAAACTAAAGGCTTAACTGTAGAAAACCACCAGCAGGTAGCGTTGCATCATAGACTAAGCCCTTAAACTTGTTATCAAGTAAAGCTTGTTTATGCTCAGGCTCACTTGTCGCAATACACAACTGTTCTTGCGGTAAAATACTTCGGAACTGAATGCTCGGTTTACCCCAATCTAGCACACCAAGCTGCAGGCTATCAGACAGTGCTAACGGGCTTAATCCCTCGTCATTACGCAGATAACAACGCAGCCCCTTACCCGCCTGTGCAATAGCAGCACGGTACTTAGTTAGCTCAATGGCAACATAAATCATATCGGCTTTAATATCGAGACCAGATTTCACTAAACGCTCGTTCAAATAGCTCATCATGTTAAAGGGTTCAATAATGCTTTGACTCTGACCATTCCTAAAATCTTTAAGCTTCTGATTAACAAAACTTCTGAGCAGAACGCAGGCAAACGCAGCTCGATTATCCTCAGGGTACAAATGGGCCATGTACATGATCAGGTGATCGCTACCAACCATAGTTGAATCAATGAAATAACTGCTTATATCGCTATTTTTATAAAGGCTATAGTCAACCTTGGCTACCGGATAACTAATATTTGAAGCGGGAAAGAGTTGTTGCTGAACTTGTTTTGCCGCAGCAACACTTTGCTCAAGCAATGCTAGATTATCACTTAATTCTTGGTGGGATAGCGCGTCAAAATCTGAGGCTTGAGTATCATCAATGTAGGAACTATGAAGGCTTTGTTTAATGGCTTGTTCAATAATAAATAAATCAGATACTGGCTTAACGAGATAATCACTTGCGCCAATACGTAAGGCTTCAACGACGTCAGCCATGACATTATTACCCGAGATCACGATAGAAGGCACTAAAGGTGCTAACCTTGTCATTTCCTTAAGCATATCGAGCCCACCGAGCTTAGGCATACTCAAGTCTGCAAGAACAATATCGAAGCGCTGCGATTTAAAAACTGACAATCCTTGTTCACCATCACAGGCTTGTGTGACTTGCGCACCTCTGCTATCGAGAAAGCTTGCAACAATCTGTCTAAACACGGGGTCATCTTCAACTAAAAGAACCGCAACACCATTTAACGCCATAAAGGTTCCCGAATAAAGTTCATCGCATAGCCATTACTCAAGTGAATATGCCAATAACAAAATTTAACAAGGCGAGCATTTGATGACTAAAGACAAATGCTGTCAAGTACGGCCAATAGGATTACTCAAGCTCCTGCATATACTGATCGAGTAACTCATCATCATCTTGCTTTTGAGGGACATTACCATCATAGACTTTATAGTCCATGTGCTGTAAATATGCATCTTTGACAAAGGCATAGGGATCGAGTGCATTATCAACAAGTCGCTCTTGATCGATTGCTGATGCTCTAGAATGAAGGTTTTTAAGTCCCCATTTAACAATGGATTGCCACATTGTTAACTCAGACAATGGAAAGTATAGACCATCAACCCAATCAGACGCGAGTTCTCGCACAACATAAGGACCCGCAAATGGCGCCATGAAGTAAGGTCCATTAGGCACCCCATAATAACCCAGCACTTCATTAAACTCATCTTGCTTGCGGCTCATACCCATCATGTCAGCAACATCAATGACACCTAATAAGCCGACAGTAGAATTGATTGTAAAGCGTCCACCAGCATTAGCTGCCCAGCCCCACTTACCCTGCAGCACATTGTTTACTAAGCTGCTAGGTTCCTCTAAATTCTGCACAAAGTTATTGATACCTGTTTTAGCAGGCGTCGGAATATAATCGTTATAACCATGGGCTACAGGACGATATAAATATCTATCTAGGTAGAGATAGTTGAAGTCCCACATAGCTCGGTTAAAGCCTTCGAACGGATCGCGGGGATCATCATAGGTAATTTGTACCTTAGCAGGTGTTTCCTGCTGAATGGTATCTGATAGGGATACTTCAGCCGATTGCACTTTAGGCAACAGCATTAACCCCAAAGATAATCCCATCCATTTTAACTTCATATCGCTCTCTTAATATAAATGTACAGTTTAGACATCAAATTTTCGCTAAAGTGACAATACAAAAATGACGATATAAAGATAATTCGTCTTAGTGGCATACTATCCAGTATGACAGTTCCTTTGTCACAAGGCGCATAAGCATACTTGGCAAAAAAAATTGGTCAATTGTTAATTTTACTAAACGAATGTATCGCAGGATAAACTATATAAGGTCATTAAATGGAGTCGATTCCACTTGTCAGCAGTCAAAATTCGCAGTTACACACTGCGATGGCCCACACTGATGCCCTCAATGCTACTCCACGCCCCATTCCGGCTCAGGTGCAAACATCACCTGAGGGAGATAGTATTATTCTAAACGGTACAGAATATAATTTAAAGCTAGTTAATGCTCAACAGCGGCAAATATTGTTGACTGCTAATAGCTTTTTAGTCGCGCCCAATGCGCAAAACAGCTCAACTCCAACTACAATAGTGCAAAACTCAACTAGCCAACTGCTTGCGTTAGCTACACCTCTCGTACTGAAAATCCCTGAGGCAGTGATCAATCTGGCGCAACAAAATGGCATCTCTCAGACGCAGCTTTCTGCACTCGCGGCTCGCACACAGGGCTATCCATTACCCAACGTCACTATAGTTAACAAGGAGTTTCAATTTGCTAATGGTACCGTTGTAGCACAAGATCCAGGACCCCAGCTGAATCAAGGTGAATTCATCGCGAAAATAGCCTTTCAACAAGGGCGCCCTATTTTATTACTCACCCCAATACAGAGCAAACTCGAAATCATAATTGGGGCGCCAGTAAATGAAACTCAGGTTCCCACAAATAAACCATCTTCTGATCTTGTGATCGCGAAAATTGAACCAGCCCAGATCATTGCCTCCTTTCTAAAAAAACTCGAAAATATCAACTTTCTACCTGAGCCCACAAAACAAATTGTGACAGCCAAAGTCGATATAATGCAGCTTCAAAGTAAAGTAGATATTCCATCAGCGCCTACTGCGACTGGCTCACAGAATATCTCTAACGCGCAAGTCATAACGCCAACAACTAAAGACCTAGGTCAGATCAGCACCCAAAACTCAGCCCTTGAAAATCGGCTTGAGGGTCAATCACCGGCATCACAAATGGGTGAAAACGTAAATAGCAAAAACGGGTTACCTCAAGGCTCAAAAACGTCACAAGAAATCCTAAGTGTGAGTCCTACAGACATAAACAAACTTAAGAATATTTTAGGATCCAGTAGCCAAAAGAGTGAACAACAAGGCAATGATGCTAAGACTGATACTTCGATAAAAGTAGCTGATGTCTTACAAAAAGCGTTCAATAAAGCGGGGGCACTTCCTATTGAGCTATCTCGTTCTAATAGCAACTCGAATTTAGCATCTGAGTTATTGAAACTCCTACCGCATTTAGGGCTACCACCACTGAGCCAATTAAATGATATCGATGAGCTCAAAGCCAATATTCTCGGTCTAGCGAGTCTAAATCTTGCTACGCCTCAATCAAATCAAGCCTCTATGCTCATGAATGGGAGTGCAATTACCTCACTTTTTCAGCTGCTACTTGGCTTTAAAGCCAATAACAATTCGAATTCCGTGAGCAAAAAGCTTGCCGACTACCTTGAACAGTTACAAGCTAAAGTGGGCTTCTCCACTAAACTACTTGGGCAACTGAGCAAAGCAGGAGGCCTTGATAGCATGGGACTATTAGCCTCTAACCTGCATTTATACCAACAGGCAAGTAATGAGAGCGCAGGCAATTTAGTGTGGTTCTTCGCCCTGCCCTATGGTATTAACCAACGACAGGAGCAACTGGAAGGGAAATTTGAGCAAGAAGCCGATCCTGATGACCCAGATAAAAAAATAGGATGGCGTTTACAACTGAAGTTTAACCTAGCACAAGGACCTCTGCTGATTTCAGCCCAAAACCACAATCAACAATTAGATATCCAGTTCAAAGGCAATAGTCAGATACTACTTAATAAGGTTAATAACTTTTTAACGCCCTTAAGCCAAAAACTATCACAACTGGGTTTTACGCCTGGTGAACTATCAACTCAAATAGCGCAAGTACCAGCAACCTTATTACCTGGCGATCATTTCCTCGTAAAAACAAAAGCTTAGTGAGTGACAATGTTCCAACACTAATATTGAGTTCATTATACAAAACATTGGGAATAACGATATGAGCGAAGAGAGTGAACCTAAACAAGCTGTCGCACTGAGCTACGATGGTCGTAACGCTCCTAAAATAGTCGCGACTGGTGAAGGGCTTATCGCAGAGGAAATTATTGCCTTAGCTAAGGCTAACGGCGTTTATATCCATCAAGATCCCCATCTGAGCCATTTTTTGCAATTGCTAGAGTTAGGAGAGGAAATTCCCAAGGAGCTTTACCTGCTTATCGCCGAACTGATTGCATTTGTGTATATGCTCGACGGTAAATTTCCTGAGCAATGGAATAATATGCATAAAAAAATTGTCGAGAAGGCATAAAATAAAAAAGCTAATTCAGAAAATTAGCTTTTAGTGTTCAATTGGCTACCGATTACTTACGATGCAGACGGATCAACAGCTCGGCTTCAGCTTTAGGTAATTCGCATTCCTTAATCAATTCGTCGACACCAGCACCAAGCGCGACCATCTTCATTGCTCGAGTATAAAGTTTTGCCTGTGGATCCTGTTGAGTCGTCTCTTCAATACGTTCAGACTGTTGCAGTATGCGTTTTTCTAATTCAATAACACGACGGCCTACACCGATTGTGCCACTGCGTAATTCTTGCAATTCGCGTTTAAAAGACTCTCGCTGCCGATCGCCCTCTTTAACTAACACAGTCAATGCCTCAACTTTGCTTCTTAATTTACTCAATTGCTTTTGTAAAAAGAGTACTAACCCTAAGCATGCGATGACATAGACTAACGCTGCGATCAAAAATTCATCGCCCATCAAAAATCCTTATACTCACTCAAAACCATAGATTTGGAGCTGGCTTACAATTGAGTTATCTATTCCAAAGTGCTCACTTAACGTCACCAATATAATTGGCCATTGTTCAAGCTATGATAAAAAGACTTCGTCTACCCATAAATCGTAAATACTCAACATCATCGATTTATTCGCAAATAAACAAAATGGCTGAATGAATTCTAATCATTCAGCCTTATCACACTCATTGATTAGATCTGAGTCAACTCGGCCCATTCTTCGTCGGACAATAATTTGTCGAGATCAACTAAGATAAGTAATTCATTGTCGCGATTGCTCACGCCTTGAATAAACTTAGCACTCTCTTCCGTTCCAACATTAGGCGCATTGTCAATTTCAGAACGGCGCAAATAAACCACTTCTGCAACACTATCAACTAAGATACCAATGACCTGCTTTTCAGCTTCGATGATAACAATTCGGGTTGAATCATCAACTTCAGCAGACTGCAATCCAAAACGTGAGCGGGTATCAATTACAGTGACGACATTACCACGTAAGTTAATGATCCCTAGTACATAATAGGGAGCACCAGGTACGGGAGCAATTTCAGTATAACGCAACACTTCCTGCACTTGCATTACGTTGATACCGTAAGTTTCATGGTCCAACTTAAAGGTAACCCATTGTAATACTGCATCATCTTTACTTGCAGCGACTGCTGCTACATTTCTTGTATCTTTCATGTTTACCTCAACCAATTGAGTCCTGACAACCTAAACCCGCATTAAGCATTTCAACTAAGGCTTGTACGTGCAAAATGCCACACATCTGTTCTTTTACTACACCCGCTAACCAAGGGCGTTTACCCGCTTGACTACGCCAGTTGACTTGCGACTTATTAATTTTTACCGCATTGACCAAGGACTCACAAGTCAATCCCCAGTTACTGCCTTCTAATAATACAAGATATTGATAATTTACTGATTGCGCCAGTTTATCTGTGTATTTTTCTGGCATAACCCACGCACAAGTGTCGACAATGTTCAATTGTTCCTCCCTATGCGTCTGTACACCAAGAAACCATGCGGGTCGACCAAAGATGTGGTTTATCCGCTCAACTTTTACTATTCCGCCTAAACTCACCAAAGGCACAGCCAATGTCAGCCCTGCTACTTTAAAGAATAGTACCTGAAACTCATCATCGAGCACTTCTTGCAAATCTTTTGTCACACTAGGAGGCGTAATGCCGACTTGTGTTTCTGGCTCAACGATTTCATCAACAACGGTTTCATTAACAACATGCTGAGCTTGTGGTACTTCTACCACAACAGGTTGAACATCAATAGGTGGCGCTATCTCTACTGAAGGAGGTATCGGTTCTAACCTTGCAGTCTTTAGTACTGGCGCGAGTAATTTCTCTAACGCTTGCTTATTCACTTGAGCTACAACCTGGCTTACCGGAGCAACAAACTCATGTTGTCTCGGCACAGCTTTTGGCTGCAACTGCGCAGTAGGCGTTATGGCCTTCTCTACATTCTGCGGTGCGGCAGTGCGACCATTTTCAGCCAAAATAGCCGCATCGAGCAATGCTGCCTCCGTTTGATTAACGGCAACATTTTGATTTGAGTCTGCTTTTACAATGCTTTGAGGGGAAACAATCTGGTTTGGACTGTCGTCTTCCTGTAGCAATAATGCGAAAAAATCAAAAACAGTTTCATCAACCGATTTTGACATGGCCAAACTCCCCAACTAATAAGAAATCTAATAATCTTTCATAGGCTTTAACGCCGCGGCAACCACTCGCATAATGCGATGCTGGTAAATGTGCCAAACTGGCATCTCTAAACTTAGTGTCTACTGGAATAACGTCTTTCCACAAAGTATCACTGTATTCGGCACCAAGAACTTGCAAAGCCGCAGGTGATGCTTTAGTGCGTTTATCGTACATGGTAGGCACAACAGTGTAACTGTAGCGCGTCTTCTTAGATCGGCCCATTAACTCCATCGTTTTAATCATCCGCTCTAGCCCTTTAATGGCAAGAAACTCCGTCTGCACAGGAATAATGATATGCTGACTTGCCGCAAGCGCATTGACCATTAATACCCCGAGTACGGGTGGGCAATCAACGATAGCAACATCATAATCATCAGCAACCAGTGCTAATAAATTACGTAGTACTAATCCCATTCCCTCTTGATGACCTAAGGCTCTATCTAAGGTAGCCAATGCCATAGTTGCAGGCAATAAATCCAAACCATCGACTAAGGTTGGCACTACATGGGATAAAACGAGTTCCTTAGAAAGGTTTTTATGGGCAAGAAAAACATCAAACAACGAGCCTGGAACCTCTTCAGAATCAATACCTAAGTAATAACCTAACGAAGCATGTGGATCGGTATCTATCATAAGAACACGCTTGCCACGCTTAGCTAATGTTCCCGCTAAACTCGCTACCGTCGTGGTTTTACCTACGCCACCTTTTTGATTCGCTATGGTCCAGACTTTCAAGAAGTGACCCCTACCTATACTGGTTAATATGCTAATGAACTAGAAAATTGTGAGTTCACAAATTCTAAAAATTACTGCTCTTTTCTGGTCGTGACTCGAATGCCGCCATTGGGCAAACTAATCACTTTGACACCATCGGCATTCTCAGATATCACCACGGGCAGCATCTCTGCATTTTGGGGGGCAATTGTCTGAGAAACAGCTTTAACCTCTTTTTCTGGCGCTTGAAGCTGTTTAGGAATAGAGGATTCCAGATTAGTTTTTTCCTTCGCCGTATCTATTTCAGTATCTGGTTCGCCCAGCAAAGGCGGAATGCTATTTTGTACCGGCTCAGGACCAATCGCTACAGCCTTCTGCTCACCAGGAGCCGCTAATTGCAACATTGCTTTAGTCTGATCGGGATGAGACGCTAACCAAGTTGCAATGGCCTCAGCCTGTTCGTCAGGTACCATTAACAGCACCTGAGTCGATTCCAAACGTTTTATATCCGCCTGCAGCAAACTATTCTTACGCTTGTAATCAAGGCTTAAGGCACCAAGAACCAAAATGGCTATGCCCATCAACAAGATGATGAGCACACTATTTGTGCTCATCGGATATTGGTTTTTAGACACGAACAGACTCTTTTAAAATACATTCGGCCATGTTGTCTAAGGCTATCGACTGGGTGGCAATCCCTGCACTCGCAACGGCTTGTGGCATACCATAAACCACACAACTGGCTTCATCTTGCGCCCAAATGGTAGCGCCTACAGCTTTCAACATACGTGCGCCTTCTCTGCCATCCGCCCCCATGCCCGTTAATACAACAGCAAGCACATCACCACTAAAGGCTTTAGAAGCAGAAGCAAAGGTGATATCCACACAGGGCTTATAATTCATATCAGCACTGCCTGCGATAACTTTTAATCGGCCACTTGCTCCAGTACGTTCAACCATCATTTGCATACCACCTGGCGCTAAATATGCACAACCCGGTTTAAGCAGATCGCCATTAGCGGCCTCTTTTACTTCAATCTTACATAAGCCATTTAAACGACTCGCAAATGCAGGGGTAAAGGCAGCAGGCATATGCTGGATTAATAAAATAGGATGCGGATAGTTTGCTGGAAACTGCGTGAGTATTTTTTGCAGCGCAACCGGACCACCAGTAGATGTACCGATCAGCAATAATTTATACTGTTTACCACTTGCACGAATCGTCGTTGCCGTTGACGTTCTAACAGGAGCTGCGACAGGCGTATGAGCCGATATACTCGTTGTACCTAAAACGCTACCTGTTGGACGCACACTAGGTGTTGGCGCAACCACAGGACGTGCAATCGGACGAAACATTCTGCGTCGTCCCAATGCCTTAACTCTTTGTTGCAACAATAAAATAGCGTCATCTTTGTTGGTCGCAATATCTTCAAAACGTTTAGGTAGAAAATCTAATGCACCAGCATCTAAAGCGTCTAACGTTGCTTTAGCGCCATCATGGGTTAAAGAAGAAAACATCAAGATCGGAGTCGGACACTTAGCCATGATTTCACGAACAGCAGTAATACCATCCATGACAGGCATCTCAATATCCATAGTGATAACTTGGGGATTAAGCTCAGCAGCCAACTTCACCGCTTCGGCCCCATTTGAGGCCGTCGCAATAACTTCCAGTTCAGGATCTTGATTGACTATTTCACTAACACGTCGTCTGAAAAAACTTGAGTCATCAACGACTAATACTTTAATGGCCATTCCATTCCTTAGCTTGGAAACTAATTCTTACTTTTCGCATAATGCTTTAGCAATCCAGGAACATCTAAGATCAGTGCAATACCACCATCCGATGTAATTGTCGCACCAGCCATCCCAGGTGTGCCATGTAACATAGCGCCAAGAGGTTTAATAACGACCTCTTCTTGTCCTATTAAGGCATCCACTACAAAACCAATTTGCATCATGCCTAATTGCACGATAACCACATGACCATGCTTTTTATCGCCATGTTTAAAGGTCGTTTTGTTTCTATGTAGCCAGTGTTCCAAATAGAACAAAGGTACGGCCTTATTACGCACTATGACAGTCAGTTGCCCATCAACAATATTGGTTTTTGTGAGATCGAGATGGAAAATCTCATTCACGCTAGATAGAGGTAATGCGAACACTTGTTTAGCGACATCGACCATTAAGGTAGGCATAATCGCCAGTGTTAACGGTACTTTAATCTCAAGTATCGTTCCCTTACCTTTCATGGAATCAATATGTACAGTGCCATTCAGCTGGGTGATACGAGTTTTTACCACGTCCATCCCAACACCACGGCCTGAAATATCTGAAATCTCAACTTTAGTTGAAAAACCTGGTGCAAAAATCAAATTATAGGCTTCGCTGTCTGTCATCCGCGAAGCAGAATCTTCATCGAGCACACCACGATTTATGGCGATTTTTTTGAGTTTTTCAGGATCCATGCCTGCGCCATCGTCTTCGATTTTCAGCAGTATATGGTCGCCTTCCTGACTTGCAGATAAGGTAATCGTTCCCGTTCTTGGCTTACCACTAGCTTCACGCTCGTTTGGCATCTCGATACCATGGTCCACAGAGTTACGCACTAAGTGGACGAGCGGATCGGCAAGCGCTTCAACGAGGTTTTTATCTAAGTCAGTTTCTTCACCGACCATGATCAAATCAATTTCTTTGTTTAGTGTACGAGCAAGATCACGTACCACCCGAGGGAAACGACCAAACACTTTCTTGATCGGTTGCATACGGGTTTTCATCACAGCGCCTTGCAAATCGGCAGTAACGAGATCTAAGTTCGCGAGAGCTTTCGACATCTCCTCATCATCACGGGTGATGCCTAAGCTCACCAATCGATTACGCACTAACACTAACTCACCCACCATATTCATGATCTGGTCGAGTCGTGCGGTATCTACACGTACTGTTGTTTCACCCTGAGGCACATTCGCAGAGCTAGCCTTAGCAGGTGCTTTATCGACAACCGCAATTTCCACCTTAGGTTTTGCAGCAACGACTGGAGCAGGAGCTGGTACTGCGGCTTTAACTGGCGCAGGAGCATGTGGTGCAGCAGTAGGTGCTACAGTCGAAACAGGGGGTGTAGGCGCTTTAACTTCGGCTTTCGCAGGTGCTCCACCTTTCCCATGGAGTTCATCGAGTAATCGTTCAAACTCATCATCGGTAATTTCATCAGCATCTACAATCGGTTGAGGCACAGGTGTTGCCACAACCTTAGGCTTAACAGGCACTTCAGCCTCAGCTTTAAATTTACCTGAGCCATGAAGTTCATCCAGTAACGCCTCGAACTCATCATCAGTGATGTCATCACCTGATGTTGAAGGTGTTTTAATTGGTGCAGCAGGCTTGACAGCAACAGGCTCAGATACAAATGTGGTAGCAGCGACCGCAGGTCCCTTTCCTGAACCATGAAGCGCATCCAATAAAGCTTCAAATTCAGCATCATTGATATCATCGATACTTGAAGACGTATTTTCAATGGAAGATGAGTTATCACTTATGTCAGCAGGGATTTCTTGAAGGGTAGGAGTATCAATAATGACTTCAACAACAGGTTCTGGCTCTACAACCTTGGCAGAAGCGACTTCAGATGGCAAAGGTGCACCTGAACTGAGCATTTTAAGTCTCGCTAACAAACCTGAATCGGCGGGATCTTGTTGCTCGCCCTGCTGGGTTTGCGCAAACATGGTATTAATTGCATCAACAGCCTGCAAAATAATATCCATCAACTCTGCGTTAACGCTACGCTTGCCTGTGCGCAATAAATCGAAGGTATTCTCAGCCTCATGACAAACATCAACCATGGGAGTTAAGCTAAGAAAGCCAGCACCACCTTTAACGGTATGAAAACCTCGGAAAATGGCGTTCAGCAAGTTAGTATCATCAGGATTATTTTCAAGCGCAACGAGTTGCTCTTGCAGAAGCTCTAAAATTTCACCGGCTTCGATTAAAAAGTCCTGGAGTATCTCTTCATCTACATCAAAGGCCATCAAATTGACTCCCAGTTAGAAACCCAGACTCGATAGAAGATCATCCACTTCGTCTTGACCCGTTACTACATCTTGACGAAGTTCGGCATTCATTATCGGGCCTTCTGCTTCAATATTATTTTTCTGAGCAATCTGACTTTCAATCATAGGTTGCTCACCAAATACCGTCAGCATAGAAACCAGATTACTTTCTACTTCCATTACTAGATCAATAACACGACGTATTATTTGTCCTGTTAAGTCTTGAAAATCTTGCGCCATCAAAATTTGATTAAGCAATTCACGTAATCGAGTCGAGTCATTTGCACTACGAGACATAAGGTCTTGTACATCGTGACAAAGGCCCTTAAATTCAGTCAGCGCTATCTCGCGTCGCATTAATCTGTCCCAAGATGGCATGACATTTTGAATATTTACAGTCACGGCATTAGCCAAAGGTAAACATTCTTCAACCGCATCCATGGTTTTATTTGCAGCTTGTTCGGTCATGTCAATAACGTAATTTAAACGTTGCTTGGCATCGGGGATCTCTGTATTGGCTAATTCAGCAAGACGATTATCAACTTGAAAATCCATCAGCGCACTATGAAGTTGCCGAGTTAATTTACCTACTTCTTCGAATAATTCTCGTTGCAGTGGAGCAGCAAGCTCCCGAAATAAATCATCTGCCTGACTTTGCTCACCTGCACTTAATAATTCAACTAAATGCTGAGCTTGCTCGAGCGTGATGAGCCCTGATGTTTGTGACTTCATAGCTCATCCTTGCTCAAGCGAGTCGTTCGAATATTTTATCTAACTTCTCTTTCAGCGTTGCAGCGGTAAAAGGCTTAACCACATAACCATTCACTCCCGCTTGAGCGGCAGCAATAATCTGTTCACGTTTTGCTTCAGCAGTTACCATTAATACGGGTAAATGCTTTAGCGAATCATCAGCGCGAATTGCTTTTAACAGATCGATTCCTTGCATACCAGGCATATTCCAATCTGTAACAACAAAATCAAAATCCCCCTTTTGCAACATCGGCAGGGCTGTTGAGCCATCGTCTGCTTCTTGGGTGTTATTAAACCCCAAGTCTCGCAACAAGTTCTTGATGATACGCCTCATTGTCGAAAAATCGTCAACAATGAGAATCTTCATATTCTTGTCCAAGGTTTCCTCCGGTGAGCTGACATTCTGTGCTCGATTAATAATTATACTTATGTCCAGTGCTTGAGTTTAGCTTTTAATCGCAACATTGCCTGACTTAATATCTGGCTAACCCGCGATTCACTGACTTCAAGAATGGCGCCAATCTCTTTTAAATTCAATGCTTCATCGTAGTACAGGGATAACACTAATGCATCTCTTTCAGGCAATAATTTAATTGCCTCAACCAGAGCAGAATGAAATTGGTTCTCAGCTAATGCTTCAAATGAATCATCATCGGACCGATCACTCACTGTAAGTATATCCTGAGATACGCCTAAATCTTCTATCCCTATGATTTTTCCGACAGAAACATCGTTAAGAATATGATGGTACTCATCGAGCGTCATATCAAGTTTTTCTGCAATTTCTGTGTCGCGTGCATCACGGCCCAGTTCTTGCTCTAACTCATCAATAGCGTGTGCAACCTTACGATTGTTACGATGAACGGAACGAGGGACCCAGTCGCCACGACGAATTTCATCTAACATGGCTCCACGTATGCGTATGCCGGCGAAGGTTTCAAATTTCGCACCTTTGCCACCATCAAACTTGGATGATGCTTCTAGTAACCCCATCATCCCAGCTTGGAGTAAATCATCTAACTGCACAGATGCAGGTAGTCTGGCGAGTAAATGATGCGCAATTCTTTTAACCAACGGAGCATACTGTTCAACGATCGACGATTTATTGTCTAAACAAGTATACGCAGCGGCTTTATTCACTCGTTTTTTCCTCTTGAAAATCTGGTCGTTGTACTAAACGCTCAACGAAAAACTCCAAATGCCCACCAGGTTGCTGCGGCACAGGCCAGCTCAAAATTTTATTTGCCAATCCTTGATACGCAATTGCAGCTGGTGATTTAGGATAAGCTTCAACCACCAATTTTTGTTTACGAACTGATTTACGTAAGTTTTCGTCAAATGGAATCGTGGCGACTAATTCAAGTGCAACATCTAAAAATCTGTCGGTCACTTTACTGAGTTTAGCAAATAATTCCATACCTTCGCGTAAACTACGCACCATATTGGCAACTATTTTAAAACGGAACACGCCATGCTCACGGCTGAGAATTTTAATCAGGGCGTAGGCATCGGTAATAGAAGTAGGTTCATCACAAACAACGACTAGCACATCCTGCGAAGCACGTGAGAAACTGAGCACCATATCCGAGATCCCAGCCGCTGTATCTACGACTAGAATATCAAACTGAGTCCGCATCTCGCTAAATGCTCGGATTAATCCAGCATGTTGTGCAGGGCTTAATTCCACCATCCCCTGTGTTCCTGAGGTGGCTGGAACTATGCCTATCCCCTTTGGACCACGCACGATAATATCGTCAAGCTCTGCATCACCAGAGAGCACGTGAGAGAGGTTACGCTCGGCACGAATACCCAGCATGACGTCGACGTTTGCTAAGCCAAGGTCAGCGTCAAGTACCAAGACACGCTTGCCTTTTTCGGCTAATGCCACAGCAGTATTAATAGAAACGCTGGTTTTACCCACGCCTCCTTTGCCACCTGTGACCGCGATTACTTTCACTTTTTCGTTATAGGGTTGATTCATCATACGTAAACCACTTGCTTGATCCAGGGTCATAAATCTACTCAAATGCACAGGCCATATTATCTGACCACGCTGTGTCTTGTAATGATTGTTGTTCTGTACTATCTAACGCTGCGAGTGCCTGCTGGGCTAAATCTAGGGTATCCGCAACTTTCATATCTTCAGGAACTCTTTGTCCATCAGTAATATAACTTAATGGTAATCCGTTTTGGATCAACACACTTAATGCCCCTGCTAACGACACAGATTCATCGAGTTTTGTGAGAACGACACCAGATAGGGGAATGCGTTTAAAATGATTGACTGCATCTTGCAGCACACGGCGCTGCCCTGTCGCAGACAGTACCAGATAACTGCGGATAGGTATCCTGCTATTTGCAGTTAAATTATCAAGTTGCTGGTAAAGGCGCATATCTCGCTGTCCCATGCCAGCCGTATCTATCAATACTAGCTTGCGATTCCTAAACTGATAGAGAATTTGTTCTAATTCATTTAGATCATGAGCTTGCTTTACTGGACAGCCCATTATTTTGCCATAAGTTGCTAATTGCTCATAGGCTCCGATGCGATAATGATCTGTGGTAATTAAAGCAACATGTTCAGCACCATGATGTGCCGCAAAACGGGCAGCAAGTTTAGCTAATGACGTTGTTTTACCAACCCCAGTAGGACCAACTAATGCAACCACTCCGCCCTGCTTAACAATGTCATCGCCCTGATTATCAAGCATATTCGCAAGACTTTGTGGTAATGCTCTGACTAATTCAGCTGGCGTATAATGCTGGCTCAGCGCGGCTAATTTATTCGCAACCGCAGGGGAGAATTCAGCCTCAAGCAATTTGGCTTCGAGCATAGCACCGACGGGATCGATGCGTTTTTTATGTTCCGTCATCAAGGAGGATACTTGATGTGTCAGTAAATTACGCAGTGATGCTAATTCATCACGCATAGCCTCAATATCAGCACTTTGTTTCTGTGATGTTTGTGGCTTTTTATCAAACGAGGAAGGTGCTTCACGATGTTCTGGTTTCACAGCAGTAGGGGCTTGTAAGCCCTTAGCCCATGCTGGTAACTCGGCATCAACTTGCTGATGTGACATTTGTTGATTCAAACGGCTTTGCTGCTTCTCAAGTAAGGCTTGTAATGAGTCTGCTGGTGCGGCTGGCTTAGCGCGAGTTTCTACACGAACTGGCTGCTTAGCACCTAGGGACACGAGATCGTCGCTCACGTCCATAAAGGTCGGTGCTGGCGCAGTGGCTGCAGTTTTCGCTTTAGGTTCGTCATAGTCAACGGCAGCGACAATTTCGATGCCACCGTTCACTTTTTTATTTGACATAATGACGGCATCTGAGCCGAGTGTTTCTTTCACTTGGGCCAGTGCGGCGCGCATGTCTTTGGCAAAAAATCGTTTAATCTTCACTTATGCGTCCTCTACTGGCCGACTGCAGATACGATACGTATTTGCTTCTCATCAGGTATTTCTTGATATGAAATGACTCTGAGATTAGGAATAGTATGTTTAACAAAGCGTGACAGCGTCGCGCGTAACATACCTGACGTCAACAATATGGCGGGTTGTCCGACCATTTCTTGCTTCTGAGCCGCATCGGCAAGGGACTGCTGCATGCGTTCTGCAAGACCGGGTTCAATATTAGGACCATCACCACCGGTTGCTTGCATTGACTGATGCAACATCTGTTCCAACTCTGGCGCCAAAGTAATGACGGGGATTTCGAGCTCTGGGCCTGAGATTTCCTGAACTATCATACGTTTCAAAGCGATACGTACAGCGGCAGTCAAGACTTCAGTGTCATTACTCTTAGTGCCATATTCTAACAAAGTTTGCACTATAGTACGCAAGTCTCTAACTGAAACCCCTTCATTTAATAGGTTCTGCATCACTTTTACGACATGTCCTAGTGGCATGATATCTGGAATAAACCCATCAACCAGCTTAGGTGAGTGTTTTGCAAGCATATCCATCAGTTGTTGCACTTCTTCGTAGCCTAACAACTTAGCAGCATTATTTGTGAGTAATTGACTAATATGAGTTGCAACAACCGTCGCAGCATCGACGACGGTATAACCTAGTGTTTGTGCGTGCTCACGTAACTCAGGGGCGATCCATACAGCTTCCAGACCAAAGGCGGGGTCGCGCGTTTCGATACCATCGAGTTTGCCATAGACTTGACCAGGGTTGATCGCCAATTCGCAATCATGACGAATATCTGCCTCTCCGACGACGACGCCCATTAATGAAATGCGATACGCATTAGGCGATAAATCTAAGTTATCGCGAATATGCACCGCGGGCACTAAGAAGCCTAGTTCCTGAGACAACTTTTTACGCACGCCTTTAATGCGGCTTAGTAACTCGCCACCTTGACCCTTGTCTACCAGAGGGATCAAACGATATCCAACCTCAAGACCAATAGTATCAACATGATGTACATCGTCCCAACCTAGCTCTTTAGGCTCTTTATCTTGTCTTTCTATTGGACCCGATTTCACTTGTTCTAGCGCTTTAAGACGTTTGTTTTCATTTCGTTTATAAACAAAATAAGCTGCACCAGCAGTCATAAAGGCAAAGCTTAAAAACGCCATGTGCGGCATACCAGGAACAATACCCATGACAAACAGGACTCCGGCGGCGATACCCAATGACTTATGACTGTCAAACATCTGACTCATCATCATTTGGCCCATATCACCTGACTCGTTTTGACGAGTCACCATCAAGGCTGCGGCGATTGACAATAATAGACCAGGGATCTGCGCCACTAAACCATCACCGATAGTCAGTAAGGTATAAATTTCAACCGCTTCAGAGAAACTTAAGCCATGCTGCACAATCCCTATGATGAAACCACCTACGATGTTGATCACTAAGATCATGATACCGGCAATCGCATCCCCTTTAACGAATTTGGACGCACCGTCCATCGCACCATAGAAATCGGCTTCACGGGTCACTTCGGCACGGCGTATTCTCGCTTGGTCTTGATTTAAGGTTCCAGCATTTAAGTCAGCATCGATTGCCATTTGCTTACCAGGCATAGCATCCAAGGTAAAGCGGGCACTGACTTCTGCGATACGACCTGCACCTTTAGTCACCACCGCAAAGTTGATGATAATCAAAATGATAAATACCACTAGACCAACGGCATAGTTACCACCGATCACCACAGAACCGAAGGCTTCAATCACCTTACCTGCGGCATCACCGCCATTATGACCCTCGAGTAAAACCACACGAGTAGAGGCAACGTTAAGCGCAAGACGTAATAATGTCGCCACTAGCAGGACACTTGGGAAAGCAGCAAAATCCAACGGTCTATCAGTATAAATTGCGACTAATAATACGATGAGCGCTAAGGCGATGTTGAATGAAAAGAGTATGTCTAATAGAAATGGAGGGATAGGTAAAACTATCATGGCCAATGCTGCGAGTACGAGTATAGGAGTGCCTATACCTTTAAACGTGCTCAAGCGCATTTGTTTTACTTGACCTAAGGTCGCTCTAACATCCATTCATATTTACCTAAACTTTGACGTATGACAGCATGAAAGCAAAAAATACGCCAATAGCGTATTGGCCTGCAATAATATCACGACTTCAAAGAATTTTTAGCTTAGGTCTTAATATTTTAACTCATCGGGAATGGGTTGATTAAGCGGGATTGGGATAGGCTTGCGACCTCGACCTTTTTGGTACTGGCGCAACTGAAATACATAAGCCAAAATCTGTGCCACGGCGGTAAACAACCCTTCAGGGATTTGTTGATCTAACTTAGTCGTATGGTATATAGCTCTTGCTAATGGCGGGGCAGAGACGATTGTCACATTATGGGCCCTTGCTATCTCACGAATTTTAAATGCGACATCATCGACACCTTTGGCAACAACGAAAGGCGCGACTGAACGCTGCACGTCATATTTAATTGCTACCGCAAAATGCTCTGGGTTAACAACTATTACATCGGCATTGGGTACTTCGGCCATCATTCGACGTTGAGCCAACTCGCGTTGCATCTGCCGTACTCGCCCTTTAACTTCAGGCTTCCCTTCAGTATCTTTATACTCATCTTTTACTTCTTGTTTGGTCATCTTAAGTTGTTTGTTGTGATTCCAAAGTTGAAATGGCACATCTATGACAACAATAAACAAAATCGAGGAACATAACAGGATAAACATCCAAACCAACAAATCTAATGCATGGTAAACATTACCAGGAAGATGGTCGCTAGACAGCAACATGATGTCATTGAAATAGAAGCTTAATAAAAAATAAGCAGAAAACGCTACTACCGAAAATTTAGCAATGCCTTTGGTGAGTTCAACCAAAGCCTGCACGCCAAACATGCGTTTAAAACCAGCAAGGGGACTCATTTTACTGGCTTTTGGCATCATAGCTTGGGCCGAAAAATTGATCCCTCCAAGAGAGACGTTACCAATAAACGCAACAACCACAATCAGTAGCATAATTTTAGCCATGGGCCAGGCTATTTCACTCGCAACAACACCCCACACTTTGAACATTTCATTAGTATCAAAAATTTGCGCCCTATCCATGGTAAATACAATTTCAAACACCCGAGTTAGGCTAATGGCCAAACTTGGGCCTAGCATATAAAACCCACATGCCGCCGAAATCAATACCGCTGCAGTGCCGAGTTCTTTCGAACGTGCAATTTGTCCTTTTTCTCGCGCCTGTTCTAAACGCCTCCCCGTGGGTTCCTCTGTACGTTCGCCACTTGATTCTTCAGCCATGGGCTTCTCCTAATCCCATCATATCAAGCCATCAGCGTTACATTGGAGCGCTAACATATCGCAAAGCAACACTTGAGCCGTCGACCATACTTCATCGAAGTGTGCCATTACCGGTGTTAGGGTTAACCACAGAATAAACAGTCCACCAATCATAGTGATCGGAAAACCAATAGAGAAAATATTCAATTGCGGTGCGGCGCGGGTCATGACCCCGAAGGACAAGTTGACTAATAACAAGGCGATAATCGCAGATATCGACATAGTGAGTGCCGCACCAAACATATACGACCCCCAATCAGCCAGTGATCGATAACTTGTGAGTGTTAAGCCTTGATTAGAAATTGGCAAAGTTTCAAAGCTTGCCACTAGCATACGGATCATCAAAAGATGGCCGTCCACAGCTAAGAAAATCAATGTCGCCAATAAAAGGAAAAAGTTACCAATAACGGGTGTTTGTTGGCCAGAACCTGGGTCAACCATAGAGGCAAAGCCTAAACTGGTCTGCATACCAATGATCTGTCCAGTGAGCACAAAGACTTGCATTACCATTTGAGTCACAAACCCCATGGCAACACCGATAATAATTTGCTGCGCGGTGATGAATACTGCGCTTAACGAAAATAAATCCACATTTTGAGTTGGAGGAAGAACGGGTGCTATCGCAAAGGTAATTGCCATAGCCAATAATAAGCGCACTCGTGTTGGTGTCGTTGCCGCCCCAAATACCACCATGACCATCAACATACTCGCGACGCGAAACAATGGCCAAATATAAGCGGCAATGGTTTGCATTAAGGTATCGAGCAGCAGCTCCATCGCGTTAGCCTATCACTTGCGGGATGCGATTCACCATCTCGATGAAAAAGTCCATCAGGGTTTCAACTAACCAGTGCCCCATAAACATTAGTGCGAGCAGCGTTATGATTAAACGCGGAAGAAAACTTAAGGTCTGCTCGTTAATCGAAGTCGCCGCTTGAAACACAGCAACGATTAACCCTATCCCCAGACCAGGCAACACAATAGCAGACACCATCATAACGATAACAGAGAGAGCTTCACGAAAAATATCAATTAGCGCCTCAGGACTCATGTGTTTACTCTCCCTTGGCTATCCGAAACTATTCGCTAATGTCCCGAGGACTAAGCTCCAACCATCTACGAGCACAAACAACATGATCTTAAACGGCAGCGACACTATCATGGGAGATAACATCATCATCCCCATAGCCATCAAGATACTCGCCACCACTAAATCGAGAACTAAAAAAGGCACAAATAGCATAAAGCCAATCTGAAATGCGGTTTTTAACTCACTGGTAATGAAAGCGGGCACTAACACACTCATAGGTGCTTCTTCGGGAGACTTAATATCCTTATAGCCAGAAATCTCAATAAAGGTCTTTAAATCCGTCGTTCTTACTTGGCCCAACATAAAGCCTCTCAGCGGCTCTTTCCCTTTGTCAAACGCTTGCTGCAAGGTTAATTGCTCATCGATATAAGGCTTCACCCCTTCATCATAAATCCGGTCGAATACCGGTGCCATGATAAAAAAAGTCATGAACAAACTCATGCCAATTAAGACTTGATTAGATGGCGTCTGTTGTAACCCAATGGCTTGGCGTAATATCGACAGGACAATGATAATCCGCGTGAAAGAGGTCAACATGATGAGCATCGCAGGTAAAAAACTCAGCGATGTCATCAGCAGTAAAATCTGCATTGTGACCGAATATTCCGTTGAGCCGTCTGGCGCCGTTGTTACTGTTACAGCAGGTAAGACGCCATCTGCGGCCCATACTGACGGCATCAATAGCAACATAACTAACCCAACTAACGCGAGGATACGTGTTGTCATTGTTTTAATTTCGCCTGACGTAATCGACTCGCAAACGAATCAGCTTCTAGATGGATAGGTTCAGCTAACTTATCAATCAAACTCACCTGCTGCGAGCTAACCCCAAGCAAATATTGTTGTTCTCCCACCTGAACCAAGACTAAACGCTCTTTTTGACCGAGGGAAGTCACAGCAATGGTCTTTAGTACGCCATTGGTCGTGGGGACTAAATTAAACCTTCTCAGTAAATAAGCTAACGCGAAAATTAATAATAAAACCAGAATCAAGCCACCTAACATACTTGCTAAGGTCGCAACTTGAGAAGGTTCAGCCATGTTTGCAGCAGGCGCTATTGAAGCAATATTCACTGCGCCTTCCCCACCGAGGCTATCGGCGCTCGCTTGAACCGCTATCACTAAACTCTGTATTACCGATGTGCTCATTTAAAGTTCCAACGACTTTTACATCTCGAATTATTTAAGCTTTTTAATTCGCTCAGTTTGACTGATCACATCCGTTAAGCGAATACCGAATTTATCGTTTACCACCACCACTTCACCGTGAGCGATAAGCGTGCCATTGACCATCACATCTAACGGTTCACCTGCGACTCTATCTAACTCAACCACAGAACCTTGGTTAAGTTGTAATAAGTTTCGAATACTAATATAGCTGCGGCCCACTTCCATCGAAATGGTGACAGGAATATCTAAAATTGTATCTAACTTAGCCGCTTCAGCCTTAGAAATAGGTCTTGAATCATCAACCAGCTCATCGAGTTCAATTGCGTTGGCTTCTTCTAACGCTTGTTCTGCCATTGCTGCAGCCCAATCATCCGTATCGTCTGTGCTCATCTTACTTCACCTTATAATTCTGATATATCACGAGATTTACCCTTACGTGTCACCAATTGCAGCTCAGATTTAACTGTCTCTGGCCGAGGGATTTTCTCACATATTTTAAGCGCTAGGTTATCTCTAGAACGGCCCATTTTACAACGATATGTCGGTAAATCCTCGATTTTCATCATGATAAACTCGGGTAACTCAATAGGAATAATATCGCCCGCTTTAAAATTCATGACCTCTTTGAGCGTTAATTCATGTTCAACAATATTGGCATCGAACCCGACCTTCACATCCATGATTTCATCGTGCAATGCCTGTGACCAACGCATATCAGTATCTTGCTTGTCACTTTGCACACCCGCATCGAGTAACTCTCGGATAGGTTCAATCATGGAGTAAGGCATAGTGATGTGAAAATCACCACCACCTCCATCGACTTCAATATGGAATGAATTAATCACCACAACTTCGGTAGGACTAACAATGTTCGCCATGGCGGGATTGACTTCAGAGTCCAAATAATCAAACTCAACATCCATTACGGGCGCCCAAGCATCTTTATAATCTTCAAATATAATCTTAAGCAGTAACTGTACGATTCGTCTTTCTGTCGGCGTAAATTCTCGCCCTTCAATCTTGGCATGGAAACGCCCATCGCCACCAAAGAAGTTATCCACTAGGATAAATACCAGTCGCGCTTCCATGGTGATCAATGCTGTGCCTTTGAGTGGGCTAAAACGCACCATATTCAAGCTAGTTGGAACAAAAAGCGTATGTACGTACTCACCAAACTTGAGCATCTGTACACCGTTGATCGACACTTCGGCCGCTCGGCGCATCATATTAAACATGCTGATGCGCAAATGGCGCGCAAAACGCTCATTCACGATTTCCAGCGTCGGCATACGCCCACGAACTATTCGATCTTGGGAAGAGAAATCGTAGGAACGGGCATCTTCTCCAACAGCGTCAATTTCGTCATCATCGACGTCATCAACCCCGTGCAATAGCGCATCAATTTCGTCTTGGCTTAATAAATCACTCACTATATTGCCTTCGCCTCTTTTGGTGCTGAAGTTAAAGGGTTATTGCATTACAAAACCGGTAAATAGTACTTTCTCGACAACCTTACGCCCAGTTACTGACTGTAGAGTATTTTGCACACTCAAAAGTGCTAACTGCCGTAACTCATCTTTCCCCGCTTGCGTGCTGAGCTTTTGCACATCTGCACCACTAAAGGTCGTTAAAAGCGCATCTTCAATCAGCGGAATATGTTTTTGTGTTAGCACATCATCATCGGTACCACGCACCATAAGCTGCACTTTAATCTCAACTAAACGAGCCCTATCAGGCCCTGGTAAGTTGAATAAAAAAGGACGTGGCATAGGCACGTATGATGCGGTAGCTACTTCTCCTGATGCTGGTACTTCAGCCTGAACAGCACTATCTGCTGCTACGGCGGGAACCTCTTCGGTACTGCTTCCCATAAAGAACCAGACGCCGCCACCGATTAACAGCGCGACTAAAACGCCTACACCAGCAAAAATAAATAGTTTCTTCTTACTCTTAGGCTCTTCAGTACTTTCAAGTTCTAACGATTCTTCCTTAGCCATCACTATTCTCTTTAATTTAGGCGGAAACTCATTACAGTTTTATTTGAAACGTAATTATGTCAGTCATTGCTATAGGTTACCTGCTTAAGCGTAATAATCTATACCTGAAGTTACACTAATCGCTTGATTTAAACCTAAATGTAACTCTTCTGCCGAGATTTCATCCATGTCTGCCGCATTTGAACTGCCGCCATCACCGAAACTACCTTCACGACGCTCACCTTGATCGCCTTGAGAAACATGGCTGTCAGCCAACTGCATCCCTTGCTCTTGCAATAACTCACGTAATCTTGGCATAGCTTGTTCAACCAGATCGCGCGTTTGCGGCTGAGTAACATGAAACTGTACTTGGGTTTGGTCGCCATGCACTTGGATCTTTACCAACATATGTCCAAGTTCAGGTGGATCGAGCCGGATTTCCGCATGTTGGATGCCTTGACTCACCATAGTAATCAATTGCTGCTTCATCACAGGTGAAAATCGTTGGATCATCTCCTGCATTTGGTTTTGCTGTTCTACTCCTTGACGCAATGACAACTGAACTTGCATGGTTTCTTGGCGATTTAATTGTGACATCGAGAGTGTCTGTATGGATGATGTCGACTTAAGTTCTGAGAAAGTATTACTATCATCCATAAAACTTTCGTCTCTGGGAATATCCATCGCAACCGTTAATTTAGCATCTTTCAGTAATAGGTTAGCAGCCAAATCGGAATTGGGACTCCCATCAAGATCACTTTCTGTTACAGATGTTGTATCTAATGGTTCAGATGAAGTTGAAGAGCCTAAGGTATTCAGGTCGAAAGTATTTCCCGAGGTCGCGATATTAGCCGTATTGAGACTATTCACTGTAGAGCTACTAGTCGTTGCTTTTGCCGCAGTGTTGGTTACCGACTTTATCGTTGCACTGTTCGCTAAGCCCGCTTGATTAATCACAGCATTAAGTGTGACCTCATTCTCAACTAAAGACTCATCTATACTCACCCCGACTTCAGTGGCAGAGACAAGCTCAGTGTCTTCTAAAGGTAATTCTAAAGCGTCATCGGTCAAATTTGGATCAATCACAGCATCACTATCTGCTGACGCTTCAAGTATATTTGGGTCTATGGGAAGAATATGCACGAGTGACTTATCAGTCAAAGAAGATGGTTTCACGTCATCTGCGATTGAAATTGCTGCCATATCTGGGCTAGTAGAAACTAACTTTTGTAATTCAGCAGAAAAACCCGCTTCATCTATATCTGATGCCAGTTCAATCTCAGCAGAAACAGTAGATGCCAATGCTGAGCCGGTTAATAACGCTGATGAAGTATCAATATTTTCTCCACCAGTCATTTCGGTCATATCTTCTTCAGCATTTAAAAATGCTAGCGGCAAACTATCTCCATCTGATGCCGTTTTCTTCATATCATTTGCCATGCTAATTTGGGCAAAAATGAGATTTACGTCGGCGTCATCAGTTGATATATCGTCATCTTTTACTTTATCAGCAGAGGTAACCTGCACAGTATCATCAGTGTTAGCAATGGTTTTTTTAGACGCAGAAATAGAAAATGAGCTAGCGGTGACTGACGCAAGTGTAGATGAAAAGTCTTCATTATTAGACTCTTGGGAAGATGTCTTAGCGGAATTGGCCGCAGAGTTGCCTGTTTTACTTAACAGGATATTGGTCATTTGTTGCATAAGTGCTCCCAAACATCACCCAGCAAAAAAAGAAAATGGCTAGGTAGAAACGTCAATTAAACACTGCGGTTGCAGGGTCATGGACTAAATCAAAGCAAATAAGATGCCAAAACATCAGGTTTTACGACAGCATATCGAAAAGAATTAACACTGAGAGGTGCCGAATTGATGCTTATGCCATCAATACAAAAAAACTAAAGAGCCTATCCGGCTAGCGAGCAGTAAAGATGCCTATCATTTCACTAACGTTGATGACGGCGATAAAATTGCTGGGAAGCAAATTCATCGGTCATTTTTTGCTCCCTTTTTTGTTCAACCACTTGACGCTTCTTCTCTTTACTGGCTAAGAGTAATTCTACTGCCTTACGTTTTTTTTGCTTTTCCAACCAATGTTGTTGTCGATATTCTTTTTGCTTTTCACCGTCGGCTACGACGCGATTTTGCTGGATAATTGCGTCATCGATCTGACGAATAAAACGGTGAAACTGGTGATAGTGACTAGCACTGATAGCTTGACCTTGCTGTGATTGCATTTGCTTCATGTATTCTAAGCGATAGTTATTCAGAGCACTGAGTTGATTCAACCGTTTTTGACACTCTAATTGCGCAGATTTTAACAATAATGCCGCTTGTTCTTCGGCATCATTGGCAAGCTTTAACACTAACAACAAGGGATCGGCGTTAGCCATACTAGACCTCGATTAATTCGATGACGCCATTATTTGCACTGTGCAGCAAGTTGCCCAAGCATGACTTGGCTATCGGCAAAGCTAAATGCATCACGCATGGTTTGTCGCAAAAAAGCATTCATTGCTGGCTGCAGTCGTATCGCATTATCAATGCGAGGATCACTTCCTTGGGCATAGGCCCCAATAGAAATCAAATCTCGATTTTGCTGATATAAAGAATAAGTTTGTTTCACGCGGCGCATTGCTTCCAAATGTTCATTGGAGATCACCATTGGCGCGACTCGGCTAATAGAAGCTTCAATATCAATCGCAGGATAGTGCCCCGAATCCGCAAGCGAACGTGACAAGACAATGTGGCCATCGAGGATCGCCCGCGAAGCATCGGCAATGGGATCCTGTTGATCGTCTCCTTCCGTCAACACAGTATAAAATGCCGTAATTGAACCTTGCCCTGGGCCACCATTTCCGGCGCGCTCAACTAAACGTGGCAATTTTGCAAACACAGAAGGCGGATAACCTTTAGTCGCAGGCGGTTCACCCACAGCCAAAGCAATTTCACGCTGTGCTTGAGCGTAGCGCGTTAAACTGTCCATAAGCAATAAAACGTTATAGCCTAAATCGCGGAAGTATTCGGCAATACGAGTCGAGGTTTCACAGGCGCGAAGGCGCATCAAAGGCGATGTATCCGCAGGCGCAGCAACAACGACCGAACGCGCTCGACCTTTCTCACCAAGAATTTCCTCAATAAACTCTTTCACTTCCCGGCCACGCTCACCCACTAGCCCAACCACAATAATGTCTGCGGTAGTACCGCGAGTCATCATACCTAAGAGCACACTCTTACCGACACCTGAGCCCGCAAACAAGCCCATACGTTGGCCTTTGCCCACGGTCAGCATAGCGTTGATAGCGCGAACGCCAACGTCCAGCGGTTCAGTAATAGCACGGCGGGATAAGGGATTAATGGCAGCGCTATGTCTTGGCGCTTGTTGGTCGGTTTGCAACGCGCCTAAACCATCTAAAGGCACGCCGTTACCATCGAGTACGCGTCCTAGCAGGGATAAACCAACATTGAGTCCAGTTTGTTCCCCCAAAGGCACAACCCGCGCACCAGGCAATACACCACGTAATTCTTCAATGGGCATTAAATATAATAGTTCGCCATCAAACCCGACCACCTCGGCGATTAACTCGCCCGCCATGGTTTCGATCGAACATAAACTGCCCACAGGCGCACGGCAACCGCTTGCTTCTAAGGTTAAGCCGACAACACGCACCAGTTGACCACTGGCCACAGCGCGAAATGGCGGCACCTTACCCTGATGATGATTAAGTCTATTCAGCAGTTGATGTTGGCGATTTTGCATCTGATTTTGCCTCTAATTGCTCACCTGTGTTTGAGGCAGATTGTATATCCTCAGCATGTTGAGAAACCGTATCGACAACCTGATCATCAAGCTCTGATCCCACAGCCTCAGAAGCAGCAACGTGTTTAGCGGTATCTTCAACCTCTATCGCCTCTTGCAATTGACGCTGCTTGTCACTTAAGTGAGCATGTTGGTTCCGTAAAGACTCAAACACAGCATCAATACGCGATGCGAGGGTCAAATCGACTAAAGAACGATGACTACTGAGAATACAGTCACCTGGGCTTAAGGAAGGGTCAACTTCAAGTTCCCACTTACTGCGGGTCAATTGAGCGCTGGAATAAAGTTGTTCGACTAAAATAACATCGTCAGGATGCAAGCGGATTGTGACTGTTTGTTCTTTTATCGGCAGTGATTCTATACCTAAGCGCAATGCCGAAAGCACTTGTTCTGGATGAGTTTTTAATTCGTGGCCAATGACAGATTTCGCTAATGTCATACTCAGGTTCAGTAGCGAAAGTTCAATATCGCCATCGAGCAATTGCAATGGTTTTTCAAATTGAGCTAATAAGGTTTCAAAACGCGAGAGCAATATTTTTGCTTGGGCTAAACCGGTTTCTAATCCTTGCTCATGCCCTTGGGCGAGCCCTTCAGTATGGCCCTGCTCTAACCCTTCTAAACGCCCTTTTTCTAGCCCTTGCTCATACCCTTGCTGCTTACCCTCGCTAAAGCCTTCTTCTTCGGCTTGGGCGCGAATGTCTTCAATCTCAGCCATAGTCGGTGGAGAAACACTTTCCACTGTAGTCGACTTAGCGGCTTGATGATTCGAATGGCCGAACAGATTTGAGATAGAATCATCATCGGCTTCAGTCACATCTGGCAGCGCCCAGTGACTAAATTCGACATCTCCTTCGCTCAAGACCTTATTCAACAATTTATTGTCGCTCGGATTAGAGGAACTCATCGCCACCACCGCCGCCTAACATGATTTCGCCGCTGTCACTTAAGCGACGAGCAATAGACAGGATTTCTTTTTGTGCGACTTCCACTTCACTGATACGGATTGGGCCCATAGCTTCAAGATCATCACGCAATAATTCAGCGGCACGTTTTGACATGTTACCCAATATTTTTTCTTTCAGCTGATCATCTGTGCCTTTGAGCGCCTTCATCAGTACATCTTGCTGCACTTCACGCAACAGGGCTTGAATACCGCGGTCATCGACATCGATTAAGTTTTCAAATACAAACATCAAATCTTGGATTTGCTGCGCCATTTCTTCATCAGACTCGCGCATGGTTTCCATCAACTGGCTTTCGATACCCGTGTCTAAGTAGTTCATTATGTTGGCAGCCGCTTTTAAGCCACCCATTTTCGCGGCCTGGGCGCCACCTTGACCGGCGAACTGTTTCTCCATGATGTCGTTCAACTCTTGCAGTGCGGCAGGCTGTACTTCTTCAAGATTTGCAATACGCATCATCAAGTCTAAGCGGGTATTCTCAGGGAATTGACCAAAAATTTCCGCCGCTTGATCGGGTTCTAAATAGGACAACACAATCGTTTGGATCTGAGGATGTTCATTCTGAATAATGGTCGCCACTTGGCGTGCATCCATCCATTTCAACGAATCCAACCCCTTAGCACCACTGCCCATGATAATCTGTTCAATCAGATTACCCGCTTTATCTTCACCCAGCGCAGCGGTTAAGGCTTTACGGACGAACTCTTCACTGTTGAAACCAATTGAAGAATACTTTTGAATATCATCAAGAAACAGCTTATGTACCCCGATAACTTTTTCCTGACCAAACTCATCCATTGCCGCCATGGCCATACCCACTTTTTGCACTTGCTTCGGCTCTAAGTGTTTTAAAATGGATGCAGCATCAGCCTCACTCAAACTGAGGAGTAAAATAGCGGTCTTTTCAACGCCACTAATATCTTTGATATTAAAGGCAGGTGCGGCCGCAGGAGCCACTTCTTTCGTTTTATTCTCAGCCATTGTCTTGTAACCAGTTTTTCACGACTTGAGTAGAGAGCTCAGGCTCATTCGCCACGAGCGCACGGATAGCTTTAATCATATCATCATCTTTGTGAAGATTAGGGATATGAATTGAGCCATCGTCAGCATAACTGTATTCCGCCTCTTGAGTATTGAGCATCCCTAGCGTATCAGCCGCATATTGGTCCTCAATTTCTGCTAATTCATTACCTAATCTGCCATCCTCAGGCATATTCACACTGTCAGGATAGATCAAGCGTTTCAGCATAGGACGTACCACAGCTAGAATCAGCACCAAAATCACTAGCGCACCAATCCCAAGCTTAATCGCACGCCAAAACCAAGGTTGCTCCCAAAGTTCAGGTGCGGGTAAATCTTCAACCAATTGATCCATAAAGGGAACGGTTACCACTTCCAGCACATCACCCCGTTGTGAACTAAAACCAACCGCGCCTTCAAGCAAACGACGGATATTAGTCAGTTCTTGTTCGGTACGGGCAACACGGGCTACTTGACCATTTTCTCCAGCGGCACCAGGTTTAAAGTCCACCGCGACTGACACACTAATACGGCGCACTGCACCAACTTGCTGGCGGGTATGGCTAATGGTGGTATCTAATTCAAAGTTACGGGTCGCTTCGCGGTGCGAATTACCTGCGGTGACAGACTCGGTCGCTTTAGTCGCATCTTCTGGAATATTTGACTCCATTGGCGGTTGATTGGATAACGCGCCAGGGATCCCACCAGAAGAGCCGCCAGTGGTGTTATTTTCAACGGTCATTTCACTGCGCAGTGCTGGTAAATCAGGGTTAAAACGCTTTGATGTTTGCTCAACAGCAGTAAAATCCATACTGACGTCGACTTGAGAGGTAAAATTATCAGGACCTAGAATTGGCACCAGAATCGATTCAATCTTAGTGCGATATTCAGCTTCTTTTTGCTGTACTAATTCAAGTTCACGGCGAGCCGTCGCAGACGCGCCATCTTGGCTGCCTGAGTTCAATAAACGGCCGTTAGAATCAGTTACCGTCACCCTTGATGGTTCTAAACCTTGTACTGCAGAAGCAACAATATCGACGATAGCATCGACTTCACCTTGACCTAAGCCACCGCGACGGGTATTGATCACCACAGTTGCACTCGGTTTAGAGGCATTGCGGGCGAAGACGTTTTCTTTAGGTAACGCAAGAATGACTTTGGCACGGCTGACACTTTGTAGTTGCTCAATCGCACGGGCGAGGTTTTCTTCTTGGCTATGCTTAAGACGAGCTTGTTCCATGCGTTGGCTGACACCAAAGCCACTGTCTTTATTCAAAAAATCTTGGTTGGCTGCAGGACTGTCGATACCAGCACGGCTCAACATCATTTTGACTTCTTGATATTTATCTTCAGGAACTTTAATAACGTCCACGTCGATTTGGTACTTAACTTTATTTTTATCAAGTACATCTAGCACTTGAACCATTTCCTGAGTTTCCATTTTACCCAATGGACGATACTCTGGCTCCTGCGCCCACAGCATGACAAATACCGCCAAGGCTAAACAAATCGCTAAGGCTAAAATCATAGTCACTTGGCGCATCATATCGACACCACCAAGATTTCCCATCATTCCTGACTTATGTTCTTGCTGGACACCTTGGTCAGCTAAACCGGAATTGGATCCGACAATCATTTCTGTACTCACGATTCGTACCTGCTAATTGGGTTATTCACTGGCCTAGACAGGCATGCTCATTATTTCTTTGTAGGCTTCGACAAGCTTATTACGCACTTGCACTGTCGCCTCGAAAGCGACACTCGCTTTCTCACGGGCAATCACAGTGTCCGATAAAGAAACGGTAGTATCACCCATCTCTAAACGTGTCGCGAGGTTTGACGATGCAGACTGTAAGCCGCTGACATTGCCGACGGCTTGCGATAGCAACTGACCGAAGTCTGCACCACTGGTGTTATTCACTTGCTGCATGATATTTGGCTGAACGCCAAACGACGGCGTTATTTCGCCTTGGAGTTTCTGCATTTCCTGCAGGAATGAATTTGCGCCTATTTGCATGCTGAGCTCCCAGTCGTCGAGTTCTTGACGATCAAAATACCGATAACGGGACAATGCAAAATAACGGCCAAGTTTTCAGATGGTCGTGATTGATAATAAATTGACGGGATAAGAAGATGTCAATAACTAAGGATTTTGGATGAAATGAGCCACTTTTGCGGTTGTGTGTTTTAATAAATACAGCCTCACACTCAATGTGGAGGCTGCGTGATGATAACTTGAATTTATAGACTAATTTGGCAGTTGGATCCCCATATCACGCATCCTTGCCATCTTGTATCTTAGGGTTCGTGCGCTAATTCCTAGCTTTTCGGCGACTAACTTACGACTTCCTTGGCATTGATTAAGGGTCTCTAAAATAATCACATGTTCTTGAGCTTTGAGCTCTTCACCTAAACCGTCTGGCTCAGAAGAAAATGAGTCTAGATCTTCACCGCTTAAAATCACATCCTGCGCATCGATAATAATGTCATTGGCAGTGATCAATTGACCAGCTCTTAATATCAAAGCACGCTGGATCACATTGTCGAGTTCACGTACGTTCCCAGGCCAGCGATGACTCAATAAACGTCGACGCGCATTCTCATCCAACTCAGGCACATCGGCAACATTCAATGCCTTAGCATGTTTAGCTAGTAAATGACGCGCAAGAGGTAAAATATCTGCAGGACGTTGACTTAACGCAGGCCAAGCTAAAGGAAATACGTTAATTCGATAGTAGAGATCTTCCCTAAATCCCCCTGCGGCGACCACTGCCTTTAAATCACGATTGGATGTAGCAAGCACGCGCACATCCAATTTAATAGTTTTACGGCCACCTAAACGCTCAACTTCACGCTCTTGCAAAACCCGCAACAACTTAGCTTGTAAGCCTAAATCCATCTCAGAGATTTCATCGAGCAGCAAAGTGCCACCTTGAGCCTGCTCAAATTTCCCCGGACACGCTTGATAAGCCCCCGTAAATGCACCCTTTTCATAACCAAAAAGGGTGGCTTCGAGCATGTTCTCAGGAATAGCGGCACAGTTAATGGCCACAAAGGCTTGATTAGCACGGCTACTATGTTGATGAATATAACGGGCCAAAACCTCTTTACCCGAACCGCTAGGACCTAAGATCATGACAGAGGCATCGGAGGCGGCAACCCGTTGAGCAAGTGCTAATAATGCTAAACTTTTCTCATCAGCGACGACGGGCTGATCCACATTTTGTTTTAATGGCAAATAGCGTGAGACTTGATTGAGTAACACTTCTGGTGCAAAAGGTTTGGCTAAATAATCAACAGCGCCTAATTTTATAGCGTTCACCGCGCTACCAATAGTCGCGTAGGCCGTCATCAACAGCACTGGCAACTTAGGATGATGCTGCTGCAGATAGTTCAATAAACCTAAACCACCAATACCTTGCATCTGCACATCGCTAATAACTAAATCAAACTGATGTTGTTTCAAGGCTAAAATAGCGTCTTCACCGGAGGCAACATCAACACACTCATACTGAGCCAGCATTAAGGTATCAAACAAGGCTTCACGTAATGAAGCATCATCCTCAACGAGCAATAACTTTGCTTCAGACATGGGTAATCTCCAAAGGTAATATCACCGCGGATTTAGCCCTTGGGAATACTAAAGACACAGTACAGCCTTTATTCGGTACACAACTGAGTTGCAGTTGCCCCCCATGATTGCGCACCACAGATTGCACAACGGCTAACCCAAGCCCAGTTCCCTGCGACTTAGTCGTAAAGAAAGGTTCAAATACCTTCTGCTGCATAGTGGCGTCTAAGCCTTTACCATTATCGATGACGTCCAATAATAACCGTTCGCCCTCTTCCTTCGCTTGGATACGAATTTCAGTTGCTCCGGCTTCTATGCTGTTCATGACTAAATTATTAATCGCCGAGCTTAATGCATTGGAATTAGCTAACATCGAGCTGCTTGACGCATCATCAAATAACAAGTCACAGCCTTGCTTTGCCGCTATTGGCTCACAATTTGCCAAAACATTGTCGATAACCTCAGCCAACGAGATTAGATCTCCAAGTTCATCCTGACGGCCTTTCGCCATCAATAGCATGTCGTTAACCTGCCGCTCGAGTTCATTGAGTCTATCAACAAGTTTTTGTTGGAATTTAGCTTTAGCGGCATCGGATAACTTCGGACTCGCAAGGTTTGAAGCGTATAACAAAGCGGCTGATAAAGGCGTGCGCACCTGATGAGCCAAAGTTGCTACCATCTTGCCCAGTGCAGATAAACGTTGTAAATGGGAGATATTTTTCTGTAATAACCGAGTTTCAGTCAGATCAGTTAGCACAATTAATTGACCAGGCTCTGGCGTCAATGGCGTAATCGCTAATTTAACGCGGCGGCCATTACGCAGCGACACTTCGTGGCCATCATCGTCCTGCGGCGCAAAGGCACTGTGGATCACATCAATCCAGCGAACACCACACAAGGAGCGCTCAAGTAATTCAACTGCAACCGGATTTGCATCCGTGACTATACCGTCGCCATTGATAATCACCACGCCGGATGGCATAGCCTGTAAAATATGCTCCATTCGATTGGACATATTCGCGGCCTCACGCAGTTGGTTCCATTGTTTGCTAGTGTGCTTGAATGACTCAATTTGCGCTAGTGGGTTGGCTGACATAGTCACTCCGTCAAAAAATTGCTTATGACGGGGTGACTGCAGTATCTATGCCAAATTGGAAATTGAACTTTAGAGGTTAAAACAACTTATATAACAATAAAATAGAAAACTAATCTTTTGTCATTCCGTACTTACGCATTTTTTCTACAAGCGTTGTACGGCGTATTCCAAGCATTTCAGCAGCGCGAGCTACGACATTATCTTGTAGCTCTAGCGCCTGACGTATCATGTCTATTTCTAGTTCTGCTAACAAATCCTTAAGGTTCACACCTTCAGGCGGCAGCTCACTAGGGAAACGCGTTTCAGGGATTTCAACCGGCTCTTCATCGCTAAAGATAGAAGCTAAAGCATCACGTTCCTGTTGCTCTTCACTCATCTCTACACAATATTCGGGCACATCGATATGGCGATATTTGACAGGTAAATCGTTAACATCGACCAGTCCACCCGGATATAAAATGGTGAGGCGTTCGACTAAATTAGACAGCTCGCGCACGTTGCCCGACCAAGCATGTTCTTTCAGCGACTCTATCGCACGCTGCGTAAAACGCACCTTACCACGGCCTTCGTTATAGACTCGGCTAACTAACTCTTGTAATAGCAAAGGCACATCGTCCTTGCGATCACACAACGCGGGCATTTCAATCGGGAATACGTTTAGGCGGTAATAAAGATCCTCACGGAACTCATTAACGCTGATCATGGTTTCTAAATCTCTATGTGTCGCAGCAACTACGCGTACATCAGCATTAATTGTCTTAGTACCACCAACGCGCTCAAATACCCGCTCTTGCAGCACACGGAGTAATTTAACTTGCATTTGTAGTGGCATGTCTCCTATTTCATCGAGAAATAGTGTACCACCTTCAGCTAATTCAAAACGGCCTTTACGGGAACAGATTGCCCCAGTAAATGACCCCTTTTCATGACCAAATAGCTCACTCTCTAATAACTCAGGCGGTATAGCACCACAGTTAACAGGGATAAATGGACCGTCACGGCGCTCAGACAAATAATGGATATTACGGGCGACCACTTCTTTACCTGTACCTGATTGACCCAGAACAAGCACGGTTGCCTCAGATGTTGCTACTTGATTTATCAAGTGCCTCACATTCGCAATACCATCACTGCGTCCCACTAAGCTTCGGAATAACTTTGTTTGATTCGCACTAGTAGGGACTTGAGGCCGTTTAACTTGACCGAATACTTGGCAAAAGTGTAATAATTCAGTGAGCTGAGGATACGTTAAAGGTTCTTCTATATGTCCAAGAATATTAGACACTTGCAGATCGTCAACATTGCCAAGCAACAGCATAGGTTGCCATGGATGTTGACCTGCGATGTTTTTAAGCCCATCAGCATCCATAACATCAGTTAGGATAACTAAAGCTCGAAAACGGGTATCTTGGAGGCTAGCACTTAATTTTTCGGTGTCAATTTGTACAAATTGCTCACCTAAAAAATCCAAAATGCAACACAGGCGATTTAATCGCTCTGATGGAGGGCCGATAAGTAAAATTCGTTGATCTGTTTGCATCATTCAGTAGGCCGTAAAGCTCTAATATGTATTAATTCGCATTAATTATTTATGATTAGTTGCTGTAAAAGCTTAACAAATTCAATGTAACAATCTGTGCCACCATCACTACTTGAGATGAATATTGTATTATCAGCAGGCGAGAAGCAAGCCTCAGATGAGGTTTATGCCAAACTGAATTGATTTTAGTTCATTTACATCATGATTCTAGTCTAAAACGTCAATATTTTGACTTTTAGCCAAAAAAAAGACGCAACCAGTGCGTCTATTTTTAATCACGAAATAAGATATTAACCCGCTTCAGAATGCGCAGAAATATTATGTTTATCTGCAGGAATTGCATCCCAACTCTCTTTTAGAGTACGAACTAAGTCACTTACATCATCAATCGCTTGAACATCATTATTCAAATTCGCCTCTGAAATACGGCGCAACATAAAATCATATAAATTACTGAGATTGTAAGCAACACTGCCTTCAGCTTCCATATTTAAGCAGCTATTCAGCCCCGCGATAATCCCTAGCGATTTGCCAATAAGAAGCCCTTTTTTTGCAAAATCACGCTGCTCTATTGCATATCGACTCTGAGCCAAACGCTCAAGCAAACCAGCAAACATCATTTGAATAATGCGGTGAGGGGATGCCACTGCTATTTCACTTTCTAAAGAAACCTTACGATATGACTGTAATGAACCTCTCATATTTGTACCTACCTATTTGCATCTATCGACTTGTATACATTGATATGACGTTGACTATTACTACCAGCATGCAATAGAGCTTGCCTATCCAGTAAGAAAACATTGGCTTTCTCTGTACATGCTTGAGTTAATGAAAACTGTAACTGCAAATAATCTCTGTCAACAAATTGCTCATCTGCAACCAAAGCCTCAAGTAATAATTGACGCTGGCCAACAAATTCTTGCAATTTTAATACCAAAAAATCAATATTTTCATTATCAATTGACAATGTAGTCACTTGTCTAATGATTTCATTCATTTGCTCATTAAGAGAATCTAATGTGCTAACAACATTCTGTGTATTAATTTTGCTATGATGCATATATAAAATCTCTTACTCTGCCACTTTAGATAAAAAACTCATAAAATCCAAGAACTGGCAAACATCGTGTAAATCTATCTTACGGTAGGGACAATTTGGCTGATAAAATATTATCGTTTCCTCACAAGCCCTGGAAGAGAGTCGAGTCGCTGAGTTAGCATACTACCTTGAGCGTTCATCTGACCGACAATCAAATCCATAGCATTGTACTGCTTTAATAACCTAGCTTCATAGGCCTTCATTTTTAAGGCAAGACTCTCACGGCTATCGGTAATACGAGAAAGTTGAGTATCTAAACTTTCATCTCGACTATCTAAAATTCCCCCAGTTTTTACATAGGAGTCAGTAACATCCTTCATCCGCGTACCAAACCCAGTTTTTTCTGCAGAAAAAAAGTCCGATACGGCATTAATATCTTTACTTAGCACTTCATCAAGCTTTTTATCATCAATCTCAAGGCTACCCGTCTGAGTGGTTTTAATACCCAGATTCGCTAACATCATAGAGCCACTATCACCACTCGTTGATGACAACACGCCCCTCATCTGGTTTTGGACACCACGAATAACAGAATCACCCTGCAATATACCCGCTTTCTTAGTTTTGGGATCATAGCCTGACATGCCAGACATAGTTTTCATTAACTCATTGTATGAATTAACAAAATCTTTTATAGCTGTTTTCGAAGAGTCACGATTAGGTTCAATTTTGAGTGTCGTTGTTTTATCTTTGTTAGCATCCGTCAATGTTAAGTTGATGCCAGTAATCGCATTCTTTACTTCGTTTGAATCAGAGGTCACTTTTAAGCCATCAACATACAAAATTGCATCTTTTGCAGGTTGTAATTCTGTCATAGCAAAAACATCTGAAAGTGCTGTTCCAGCGTCATCCGTAGCCGATGCTTGCACTATATTGGCAGCTCCAGTTTTATTAGATGTAAGAACCAACTGAGCACCATTGTCGCCCTTAATGATAGTCGCGGTCACTCCAACATTATCTTTAGAAGCATTGATGTTTTTCATAATGTCTTGCAGAGAGTCTTCTGCACCAACAGCGACATTAAAGCTCTCACTTCCCACTGTCAGACTTAATGAGCCACTTCCTATTGGAGCCGTAACATCTGTAACTGCTGTAGAACCTAATTTATGGCTTTCAGCCAACTGTTCAACAATGACTTTATAGTTACCAGCTACTGCAGTCGGGTCAACTGTTGCGGTCATAAAGTCTTTATTGGAAAGCGTACTCTTAAAACCTGTAAAAGTTTTAGCATCAGATAGAGGTTTTATCTTCTCTAAGAAATCAGACATTGCACTTTTCAATGCCCCCAGAGCAGAGATCTGAGTATTTATCTTACCTTCTTCGGCATTGAATTTGGCTTCTTTAGGCGCTTTTTCTGCATTAACTAAAGCGGTTACAATGCCGCCGATGTCCATGCCAGTACCTACACCTAATGATGTTAATCCCATATCCACCTCTGATCTGCGTCTAAAAACTTACCAATACGTATAGTTAATAGTATTAATACAGCAAAATTCACGCCAAGACTTCAGTTAATATGAATGGCTTACCACTCTAGACTGAACCTCTCATGAATGCATATAAAAAAACTACGACTTAAACCTCTGTTTTTATTAATGCGCCTGTCACTTCAGACAGTTTTTCAGCCAAAGCAAGCGCCTCTTCACTGGGAATTTGTCGCAGCACTTCGCCAGAGTCTATATCCATAACACTGACAACGGGCCTATCAGAACTCGCATCAACTTTAAATGCTAATCCCTTACGCATCATAGTTACCATATCCGTCAGGTCACTCGCAACCTTATCTAACTGCTCAACATTCGTTTTAGTATCTTTTGTAGACTCGCCATCTTCTACCATGTTCACGCTGTTTGATTGGCCAAACAAAGGCTTTATTGAACCACTTGACTCTTGCTGAAGAGATTGTGGAGGAGCTAGTTTAAGCTCAGTCTTCAACCCCACTACATTAGATGTACTAACTGAATTAATATCCATCATGCCACCCTCTTAGTCACACTTACCTATGTACTCTGGTACTGCTAGAAAGTACTAACCTTACAGATGAAGCACAAAGCTACACGCTTCAGCTTTATCTTCAAACATTTGCTAATCTGCTTATTACTGTATATTGATGATGCAGCTAAATGATATTTACTAATAATCACTTTATTAACAACACTAAACTGACCATTTTAATGCACAAAGGGAAGGGTCTAAACGAACCTCCCCTCTCAGTGCCAAACACTTAGATGTCTATCATCTCAGCATGAGATAACCGCCAATCACAATTACAGCAATGACAGGGCAACTTGTGGTAATTGGTTGGCTTGCGCCAACATAGCAGAAGATGTCTGAGACAGAATTTGTTTCTTAGTCATTTCTGCAGTTTCTTTTGCAAAGTCAACATCTTGAATACGGCTACGGGCATCTGCTACGTTAGTTTGCACGTTACCCAAGTTATTGATAGTGAAGTTCATACGGTTTTGTACCGCACCTAAATCTGCACGTTGGGAATCAATACCAGCAATAGCTGAATCTATGACAGCCAAGGCATCCTGTGCTCCTTTGGCTGTGCCAATGTCAACTTTAGACACTTCAGACAATTTAGAGCTACCAGCAGTGGCAGTCACACCGCCACCGAGCAACTCGTTAGCTGAAGCACCTTTAATGGCAAATTTTTCAGGTGAAGATAATTTAAGTTCAGACGTTTTACTGGCGTTTGCTCCACTAGCTATGCCGCCTAACGCTGCTGTACCGCCAGAGTAACCAGTGACTTCTACACCAGCAACACCCTTAGCTGTAATACTAATGACACCTGTTTCTTTATCGTGGCTAACATCGTATCCCGCTTTACCTAAGTCAGTCGCGAGTTGCGCTGAATCACCTTTGTATGTCGCTAAATTGTAACTATCTTTTGTTGTGCCATCTTTAGCAACAACAGAGAAAGTACCGACATCCGAGGCGCTTAAGCTAGACAGGGTTGTTGT